>JAGXIA010000017.1 GCA_024635885.1 Helicobacteraceae bacterium
CAAGTCGGTGTTGAGTTTATGGGTGAGAAAAAATTATCAAGTGTCTTAAATATTGCAGTTGATATTTTAGGTAAATTAGAGTTAAAACCACTTATTCAAATATCAGATATGCGTATACCAATAATTTTAACTGAACTGTTTGATACGTTAACCTTAGAGGACTTTCGTCATCTTAATATAGAAAAGTTTTTAAATTTGAAAATTGAGTGGTTGACAAAGCTTGTCTATTTACAGCATGTAGAACAATTGGATGAACTTTTAGAGATAGCACCGGTAGAGATACAAAAAGAGTTGCTTAAGATGAAAGATATTTCACAAGAGATGTCATCCGGGAAGATAGTGTTAGCCCCATTGTATTATGCAGAAATGCTTTATTACAAAGAGTTATTCTTTAGAATAATTGATAAAAATGAAGTATATGCAAAAGGTGGAAGATACACGAATAATGGAATCTCTTCTGTGGGATTTGCGATTTATACCGATACAGTATGCGAAACATTAACTAAATAAATATTAAGAAAAAGAGGAAGATATGAAAGCAGATTTAATTGTAGGTATTCAGTGGGGAGACGAAGGAAAAGGTAAAATAGTAGATAGATTGGCACAAGAGTATGACATGGTCTGCAGAAGCCAAGGTGGTCATAATGCCGGTCATACTATCTGGGTCGATGGTGTTAAATTTGCACTTCACCTTATACCTTCTGGTGTATTAAATCCACATGCCATAAATGTTGTCGGTAATGGGGTTGTTTTATGCCCAGAAGCTATTATAAAAGAAATGGTACAGTTTGAAAATTTGGAAGGTCGTCTTTTTATCTCAGATAAAGCACACTTAAATCTACCATATCACGCACTCATTGACCAGGCTAAAGAGAGACTAAAAGGTGAAAAAGCAATCGGTACGACCGGAAAAGGAATCGGACCTGCATATGCTGATAAAATCAATCGTACAGGTTTTAGAGCAGGAGAACTTTTAAACCCGACAAAACTTTGTGCGGCAATTATTGAGTATTTTAAACAAAATAGAGATATTTTTGATATTTATGAAATAGATACTCCTTCAGAAGCTGAACTACTTTCACAATTAGAAGAGTATGAAGCTAAGCTTGCTCCATTTATTACAGATACAACTCAAATGGTTTGGAATGCTTTAGATGCTGACAAAAGAATCCTTCTAGAAGGTGCTCAGGGAACTATGCTTGACATTGACCATGGAACTTACCCATATGTTACATCATCTGCAACGGTTAGTGCCGGTGCATGTACCGGTTTAGGCATTAACCCTAAAGACATCGGTAAAGTAACAGGAATAGTAAAAGCTTACTGTACTCGTGTTGGAAATGGTCCATTTCCAACTGAAGATTTTGGCGAAGATGGAGCCAGACTTGGAAAACAAGGACATGAATTTGGAACAACAACTGGTCGTGCAAGACGTTGTGGCTGGTTTGATGCTATAGCAACAAGATATGCAAGCCGTTTAAATGGTTGTGATGAATTGGCGTTAATGAAGCTAGATGTTCTTGATGGTTTTGATGAGGTAAAGGTTTGTGTTGCATATGAAGTTGACGGAAAAGAGATAGACTACCTTCCTTCAAACCTTGAAGATGTGACACCTATCTATAAAACTTTTAAAGGCTGGGACAACTCTGTTGGAGCTAGAAGATTTGAAGACCTTCCATTAGCTGCTCAAGAGTATGTAAAAGTTATAGAAGAAATTTCAAAAACAAAAGTAGGAATTATCTCTACTTCTCCTGAAAGAGATGATACGATTATACTTTAATCTATTTTTCTCTCCGATAGGAGTAGTATTACTGATTAAGAAGGAAAAAATTTGAAGACTCGTTTTAGCTCATTGGTTACTTTGAAAAAAAGCACTATGGACAAAAGTGAACGATTCGTTCAAAAAGCTAATGCTGACTTAAATAGTGCTTCTATTGCCCTCGAACTTTCATATAACTCTCTAGAAGAAATAGACTCTCCTTTAACTGGCAGAATGAATGACTTTAGAGCTCAAAGGTCACTTTTAGATTCCCAAAGAACAGTTATTAAACACAACCAAGAATGGGTGGATTTTTGCAAAAATCAAGTAACTCAAGCTAGAGAGCAACTAAAATCTGATATGATTGAACATGAAAAGTTCAAATATTTAGAATTAGAAGAAATTAAAAAGATGATTAAAAAGATTAAATTAGAAGAAGCTAAAGAATTAGATGAAGTAGCTCTGATAACGCACACAAGAAATACCAAGATAATGAAAGAGGAAAAATGATTAAAGTACTATTTATATTTATTACTTGTTTATCATCACTTAGCGCATTCCAAACCAGTGATAAACTTTTTCAATGTACAGAAATATTCAAAGAGAGAAAAAGTGAACTTTTAGTTGAACTTGAGAGAATAGATGAGCAAAAGCAGGCACTCGCTGCTTTAAAGACGGCGACAGAAGATCTGTTAAGAAAAAAAGAGACAAAAATAACTCAAGAAGAAGAAATTAATGATAGAAAGTTATCTGAAATTTCTCAAAAAGAAGAGTCTGTGAAAGAGATGTTGGCTAAAAATGAAGCTGTATTAAAAGAGGTCAAAGAGATTAAAATGAGTAAAATTGCTCAAACTTTTGCAAAAATGAAACCGGCTGGAGCATCAGATATACTTTCAAAAATGGAAGCTGCTGAAGCTGTTAAAATATTGACTACTTTAAAACCTAAAACAGTAGGAAAAATATTGACAAATATGGATCCTCGAAAAGCATCAAAGATAACCTTGCTTTTAAGCAAGTAATCAAACTTTTACCTTATTTATTGTAAAATAACCAAATTTATTTTACAAATAGGGTGCCGCAATGAAAATATCACTTAAATCTATACCTCATATAGCTAATAAAATTTCTATCGACTTAAATAAAAGTGATGTTGTTACAATGACTAAAGGTTTAGAACCTGTTGCACATGAAGCTGAAAAAATATTAACTCATAATGTACATCAAGAGATGGCCTTAGAAGATAAGGCTGCTGATATCTGTGATGATAATGAAGAAGAAATAGATTTTATGCTTGTAGATGAAAGACAACTTTTCTTTATGATTAAAAAGAAACTTGCACCTGAATTTGGTGTAATACTTAACTATGAAGAGAGATATTCAGACCTTTCTCATAAAATATTAGATGAACTTTACGAAGAAGATTTAATTCACTTCGAGGTTACGGAAAATAGAATTAAAAACATTATATATAACTCAATCACTTCATTTATTGCTGATGCTTCAGAGATAGAAGATGCAGTTATGGATAAGATCAGAACATATAAGAAAAAATATATTCCCGGAACTGATGAATTTGATATTTTACATGAGAAACTTTATAGAGAGGAACTTATGAAAAGAGGTATGGAATAATGAATAAAGTCTACATATATCTTGAAAATGGAACTTTTCTTGAAGCTAAAAGCTTCGGTGCAGAAGGTACAAGTGTAGGAGAAATAGTTTTTAACACTTCTTTGAGCGGTTATCAAGAGATTATGTCTGACCCTTCTTATGCAGGTCAATTTGTTACTTTTACAATGCCTGAAATAGGAAATGTTGGAGTAAATGAGCAAGATATGGAAAGTTCAAAAGCTCACGCCAAAGGCATGATAGTCAGAAAGTATCAAGACAGATACTCAAACTTTAGAGCAGAAGAATCCTTAAACAACTTTTTGAAAAAATATAATATTCTTGGTATCTGCGATATCGACACTAGATTTTTAACAAAGATGATTAGAACTGAGGGAGCAATGATGATGATTGCTTCAACACAAATCAGTGATAAAAATGAGTTAAAGAAAATTCTAGAAAATTCTCCTCGTATTGAAGAGGTGAATTATATAGAAGAGGTAAGTACTAAAAAACCATACAACCATGTTTTTTCTACTTATTCAAATATTGAATTTAAATATGAAGAAGCACCAGTTCCAGAAGCAAAAATTGCAGTAATTGATTTTGGTGTTAAAAGAAATATATTAAATGAAATAGTAAGTGCAAAAATTGGAGTTGAAGTTATTCCAAATAATTTTAGCGCAGATGATTTAATATCAAAATATAATTCTAAAGCAATTGATGGAGTATTTCTGTCAAATGGTCCAGGTGATCCACTGGTCTTAAAAAAAGAACAAGAACAAATTAAAAAGCTAATCGCTGCAAAAATTCCAATGTTTGGAATCTGTTTGGGACATCAACTGTTATCAATTTCACACGGTTATGATACTTACAAACTCAAGTTTGGACATCATGGTGGAAATCATCCTGTTAAAAATGTGAAAACAGGTTTAGTTGAAATTACAGCTCAAAATCATAACTATAATGTACCTGACAATATTATAGATATTGCAGAAGTTACTCATACTAATCTATTTGATAATACAATAGAAGGTTTAAAGTATAAAGAGTCCCCAATATTTTCTGTGCAACATCATCCTGAAGCCAGCCCAGGACCAAAAGAAAGCAGATATATATTTAATGAATTCCTCTCTTTAATAAAAAGATAATAAAGATGCCGACAATAGGCATCTTCCCCCAGCTAATAACTCACAAAAAAACCGTTAAAAACAAAATTTAGATTTTAAACTTAATTGAATTCTATAATTTAATATATGGATCACAACTTGAATTTTAAGAATTTTCAAATAGATTAACGGGTATTATTACATTTTTTAATACTTATACAGGACAATAGATGAGAGATTTTATATATGAAGTTATGACAGATTACAGTACCTTGATAATTTTTTTACATGTACTTAGTGCGGTTATTTGGGTTGGCGGCATGATTGCATTATGGTTTTTTACTAAAAATGAGAATATGGAAGTTCCTCTTGCGCGAAGATTTGCAAGCAGAGCAGCTCTATTTAAGAAGTTTTTTATATTTTTAGCACCTATAATTGTAGTTCTTTTTATAAGCTCATTATTTATGGCATTAGGGTACAAAGACAATGCAATCGGCATGGATGGATTTATCTTAGACGTTCATAATCTTGATATATATAAAGATATAAATATTAAGGGAAGTATATGGACGATAATGACCATGAATATGCTTTTTATGACTTGGATTCTCTCTAAAGCAAGTTGCAAATTATGTAAAACGCAAAAATCAACTGACTGCATGTGGCTTGTCAGCAAATATCTATTGCCAATAAATATACTTTTAGGTGTCATCGAAATCTATTTAGGTGTATTCTTAAGAAGTTCATTCTAGTTATGCAAGAATTAATTGTACATCTAAATAAACGGCGTACAATTGTGATGAAGGTAATTATTGCGCTTGCAGTTGTTGCCATTATTGTTAGTTTCAATTTTAAGATTACACCTACTGCTTATTTTGGCGGTAAATACAATGCTTATTTAATCTATGGGCTTATAATTTATAAGATAATAGAATTGTCAATACTCTATTATATGCTTCTCCACCGCCACATTGCATATATAAAAAAAAATGCTGATCATACAAAACGTCTTGTAAAATTAAAAAAACATTCAAAACTGCTTTTATTTTTAATTCCTCAAGGAAATACTGTTTTTGGGATTATTGCTTATAAGCTTAGTGGCAATGTATATTATTTTCTTCTTTTCTCACTTATTGCCTTGATTACTGTTTTATTAATAAGACCAAATAGATTTAAATCAGATAGAGATTAGTGCTTTAAATTAGTCTAAGATTACCCATGAATTCAAGCTCTTTTTATTAATAAAAATAAACGGTTTAAAACTTAGTTAAAAGTTTATGGAATACACTGTACAAGTACTATCATAATAGTGTTACAACACTGTTACAGCAATTCAAGCTACTTTAAAGTTAATTTAAATATAATAATTTTTTATTTCAAGAGGGAGGATTAGTATTGAAAAAAATTATACTTGTTATATGCTTACTTATAAGTAGTTTGAATGCCAACAAGTTAGGTATACATGAAAAATTAGGGGAGATGGTACCACTTGATTTAAAGTTTATTAATGAAAAAGGTCAAAGCGAAACTTTAAAGCAATTAATGGATGGGAAACCTACAATTCTTACATTAAATTATTATAAATGTTCGGGTATATGTACTCCACAATTGAATGATTTAGCAAAAATGCTTAGCAGATTAGAGCTAGCAGAAAACACAGACTATAAAGTACTGACTGTCAGCTTTGCAGAGGAGGAGTCTTCAGCATTAGCAGCAGCAAAAAGAAAAAATATGCTTGCTTCAATGACTAGACCATTTGTTGCGGATGCATGGCATTTTGTAGTTGGAGAGAACAACAGCTCTGCTGTTCTTGCAAAAAACGTTGGTTTTGCATATGAGAAAACAATTTCTCCTACAGGACAAGTTGAATATATTCATCCTGGTGTAGCAATTGTACTATCACCTGAGGGGAAGGTAACTCGCTACCTAAACGGTATTGATCAACTTCCTTTTGATGTAAAAATGGCTTTGATTGAAGCTTCAGATGGAAAGGTCGGTCCAACAATTGCAAAAACGTTACTTTTTTGTTTTGCTTATGATTCGGCAAATAAAAAATATGTATTTTTATGGGAAAAAATTGGCGCAATAGTAATGTTGACAATAGTATTTGGATTTTTCATTTATCTAATCAAAACAGGTAGAAAAGAAGAAGACCATCAAAAAGATAAAGAACATCAAAAAGAAGGAAAGAACGATGAGTAAAACTTATTTCGACGAAACACACTGTGCTATTGGTCACCCAAAAAGCACCTTCATGCAGTGGATGCTTACAGTAGATCATAAACGTATTGGTCTTATGTATGCAGCTGTAATTTTCACATTCTTTTTTGTTGCGGTAGCTGTAGCATTCACACTTAGACTAGAACTATTTGCCCCAGGTCAACAGTTTCTAGACCCAAATACATATAATCAAGTTTTTACACTACATGGTGTAATTATGGTATTCCTCTTTATTATTCCAGGAATTCCAGCAGTATTTGGAAATATTGTGATGCCATTAATGATTGGTGCGAAAGATGTCTCTTTCCCTCGTCTTAATTGGTTCACATTTTGGTTATATATATTTGGTGCACTTATTGCGCTATCTTCGTTATGGACAGGAAACGGTTTTGCCGACACAGGTTGGACTTTTTATGCACCATATAGTTTAAATACTGATACGAATGTTATTACAACTCTTGTTGCTGCATTTGTACTTGGTATGGCCTCAATTCTTACAGGTCTTAACTTTATTGTAACAATTCACCGTTTACGTGCACCAGGTATGGATTTTTTCAAAATGCCACTTTTTGTTTGGGGTATTTATGCAACAGCATGGATTCAACTTCTTGCTACACCAGTAGTTGGTATTACTCTTGTTCTTGCTATCTTAGAGAAGACGTTTGGTATTGGAATTTTTGATCCAGCAAAAGGTGGAGATCCGATACTTTTTGAACACTTATTTTGGATCTATTCACATCCTGCGGTTTATCTTATGATTCTTCCAGCTTTTGGTATTATGTCTGAAATTATTCCGGCTTTTTCTAGAAGAGAAGTATTTGGTTACCGTACAATCGCACTTTCTTCTGCAGCTATTGCAGGTATAGGTTACTTAGTATGGGGACACCACCTTTTTACTTCGGGAATGTCAGATATTGCTAAAGTTATATTCTCATTTCTTACTTTCCTTGTTGCAATACCAACAGGTATTAAGTTTTATGACTGGGTCGCTACAATGTATAAGGGTAAAATCATTCTTTCTGTACCAATGTTATGGGCGCTAGGAACTATGATTACTTTTGTTATCGGTGGTCTTACAGGAGTTACAATCGCAATGGTTGGACCTGATATTCACTTACAAGATACATATTACACAGTTGCTCACTTTCATTATGCAATGTTAGGCGGTGTTGTATTTTTATTTTTTGCAGGTCTACACTACTGGTTCCCACTTGTTACCGGCAAGATGTACCCAGAAGGAAAAGCAAAAATTGCATTTTATTTAAATTTTATCGGGTTTAATGTTTTATGGTTTCCTATGTTTATAGCAGGATACCAAGGCATGCCTAGACGTTATTTTGATTATTTGCCAGAATTTGAGATTTATCACCAAGTTGCATTTTTTGGAGCTGTAATCTTTATTTCAGGCTTAGTATATATGTTTTATGTCTTAATTAAGGCATGGAAAAATGGTGAGCCATCTGGAACTAACCCATGGAATGCAACAACACTAGAGTGGCATTTACCAACATCACCACCACCACTTGAGAACCATACAAAAGTTCCATATGTTGACTTCAGACCATATGAGTATCATCATGGTGAGCCAGTGGTTAAATTTGATTTAAAAACTATGAAAAGGATTGACTAATGTCTCATGAATATGTACCAGAAATAGCGGTAGACCGCGATGGTAAAGAACATGAAGTTCAAGGCTGGCAAGGCGATTTTTACGGAGGTAAGCTAGGCTTTTGGCTATTCATGCTTACTGAGGTAATGATGTTTGGAGCAATGTTTCTTGTTCTGACTTATTATTTTTCACTGCATCCTGCAGATTTTCTTGAAGCATCTTCAGAGTTAAATGTGCTGCTTGGTGGAACCAATACTGTTGTACTTTTAATTTCCGCATTAACTATGGGTCTAGGCCTATTGAAAATGCGTAATGGAGATATTGCGGGTGCTAAATTGATGATATGGGCGACTATAATTCTTGCACTTTTATTTTTAGGTATTAAAGCCGTTGAATGGACGAATGAGTACCAGCACGGGGTATTTTTAGGTCTTGATGCACTTCAGTCAGGCAATGAGCATTCTAAGCCATTTGGTCAGATACTGTTTTTTGGTATGTACTTTACAATGACCGGTCTTCATGGCTTTCATATTATTATCGGTATTGGACTTATGTTATGGTTACTTAAGCGTATTAATGCAGGTAAAGTATCAACTGAACACCATATTTTACATTTTAACATCGCACTTTACTGGGATTTAGTACACCTTATTTGGGTATTTGTTTTTCCTTATTTTTACATGATAGGTGCAGGAGATGTTGTAGGAGGAGTGATAAATGCTCACTAATTATAAAACACTAAAAGCAGGTTACTATAAAGTTCTTATTGGACTTTTAGTTTTAACTACTATAACTTTTGTTCAACCTTATATGTTTATGTTAGATTCTACTTTTGGGATCCAGATGTTAATTGGAGCCGTGAAAGCATGGATAATTCTTATGTATTATATGCACTTAAAAGGTGAAAAACTTATTGGATGGACTGTAATTTTTGCAGTAGCATTAGTTGTTGTTTTCTTTGCAATTGTTGTAGTGGATGTTGAGCATTTCCAATATAAAGATGCTAGTCATATTACATCTCAAGAACTTGATGTTACTCATACAACATCACACGAAAAATAAGGAGGGGAAATGTTAGAAGGATTTGATTCACAAGCTGCTACTTTTGCAGCTGACGTAGACCAGGCATTATATGTAAATTTAGTTTTTTCAATTGTGTTGTTTATTTCTGTAATAGGACCAATGCTGTTTTTTGCATGGAAATATCGTGCAAGTAAAGTAAAAAATGAAGACATTGAAAATGTAGTACATCATACAGGCCTGGAAATTACATGGACAGTTATACCAACGATTATGATGTTTGTACTGTTTTACTACGGATACAGCTCAATGAGAGCATTAAGAACTATGCCCGACGTGCAAACAAGTATACCAATATCTGTTATAGGTCAAAAATGGTCTTGGGGTTATACATATCCGGCAAATGCAAATGGATATGTACATAAAACGTCAGAGTTATACGTACCTATAGACAAGAATATTATTTTAAGTATGACTGCACCGATCAATGATGTTCTTCATTCATTTTTTGTTCCTGCTTTTCGTATGAAAGAAGATGTTGTTCCTGGACGTATAACAAAACAGTGGTTTAATTCACCTACTCTTGGTAGTTATGATATAGAGTGCGCTGAATTCTGTGGAACTCGCCACTCATATATGCTATCTAAAATTAATGTAATTAGTAAAGCTGATTATGAGGCATGGTTTAACTCTGAAAAACGTACACCAGGCGCTGAAGATAGTAAAGTATCTAAAGGGCAAGACGTTTTTGAGACAAATGGCTGTAACGGTTGTCACTCAATGAATGATGATTCAATCATTGTTGGTCCATCTCTAAAAGGTATTAGTGACAAATATGATGCTCAATACATTAAAGATGCTCTTACAAAACCAGATAAAGATATTCCAGAAGGTTTTTCAGCCGGTGTTATGCCAGCATTTAATCTTTCAGATGAAGAAATGAGTGAGCTTTTAAAGTTTTTTAATAATACTGATAAAGGCGAAGAACTCTATATGAACAATGGTTGTAACGGCTGTCACTCAATAGATGATGACTCTGTTTTAGTTGGGCCTTCTTTAAAGAATATATCAGAAAAGCGTAGTGATACATATTTAAAGGATGCAATCAAGGCTCCAAATAAAGATGTTCCAGAAGGTTTCTCAGCCGGTATCATGCCTGCGTTTGCTTTAAGCGATGCAGAAATGAAAGAGCTAGTTAAATATATTAAAGCTAAGTAATGATCAAAGACTTTATTGTTTTAACAAAGTTTGTTCTCTCTTTTGCAATTAGCCTTTCCGCCCTCTTTGCCTATATTATGGCAAAAGGCGAAATTGGGGCAGACATGTTTGTTGGAGCTTTTGCAGTACTTCTTGTAGCTATGGGTGTTTCTACGCTTAATCAGGTGCAAGAGTATAAAGAAGATTCAATAATGGAGCGTACTAAACATAGACCCATTGCTTCTGGCAAATGGTCTCCACGTAGTGGTATAATCGTAGCTGTTGTTCTTATTATTGCTTCATTTATTTTAATATATGATCTTATTGGTTTAATTGGAGTAGATTTATTCTTATTTTCATTTATTTGGTACAACGTGATATATACGCCATTAAAAAAGAAAAGTGCTTTGGCTGTTGTTCCAGGTGCATTACTTGGTGTAATCCCTCCGGCAGTTGGTTGGATAACAGCAGGTCATAGTCTTCTAGAGCCGCAGTTTTTTGCACTTGGCTTATTTTATTTTGTATGGCAAGTACCACATTTTTGGCTACTTGTAATGCTTCATTATGGAGATTACACTGGGGCAGGTTACCCAACAGCTATGCGATTATTTGGTAGAATTAGTCTTCAAAGACTTACTTTTGTTTGGTTGATAATGACTATTCAAACCGGATATTTTATGGTTACTATTTTTGAGCCAAAAAGTATGCTCATTACAAGCTTATTACTTATTACGGCAATACTTGCTTTTGTAAGTAGTCTACAGCTCTTATATAAAAATTTTGAACTTAAACATGCTCGAAAAGTATTTATGCAAATTAATCTTGCCTTTTTAGGTACAGTAATTCTTTTAAGTATTGATCAATATTTAAAACATAATCCTCTTAATTAGAAAACAGGAGTTAAACTCCTGTTTTTATTTCTACACTATAATCTATCTTTAATTTATAAACAACATTTAATTTTTCAAGGAATATCGTATGACTGACTACCCTTTAAAGACCATTTTATCGACTTTTTCTAATTCAGATGGAAATAAACGTATTATTTTTAATGCAGGTCCTATTGGCGGGATAAATAGTACTTATATGAAACTTTTTTTTCTTAGCTTACCTTTTTTAGAATATGCTATTTTATTTAATCCCTTTGTGTTTAATAAAATTGGGATTGCAACAGCTGTAGTTGCTTATATATTATGTCTTTCTATTATTATGATTACAATTTTCTTGCTGACAATGAAGGTTAAAACTAAAGTAATAAAAAAAATAACTCCTTCATGGGAGAAGTACTTCCCGGGAATAGACATTAATATGGTTCTATCATCCGGAATAACTCCATATAGTGATTTTTTTAACTTTTATTCTAAGAGAGCAAAAGAAAATTTGTCTGAAGAAGACTTACATAATTATTTATTAGACTCCTTTAAAACAATGAAAGAAGAGAATAAAGACTTAATAGAAGCACTAAAAAGAGATAACAAAATCAACTAATAATTATAATAATGCCTTTTAAGGATTCTCAAACTAATAAATTGATAGAATGTGAAACTTAAAAATTAAGTTTAAGCTTTTTTTTATCTTAATGCTAAATTTTTATATTTTTAATTTAGAGGGGTTTATATGGAAGATCGTCCATTAGAATATGATTATTCTGTTACAAGATTATTTCTTATTTTTGCAATATTTCTTGGTATAACAGGTATGCTTGTTGGTGTATTACTAGCATGGCAGATGGCATACCCGGGGGTGAATACATTTTTAGGCGAGGGTTTAGCAGAGTATACAAATTTTTCACGTTTAAGACCTCTGCATACAAATGCTATTATTTATGGTTTTGTTCTTAGCTCAGTTTGGGCTTCTTGGTACTATGTTGGACAACGTGTTTTAAAAGTCTCTATGGCTGAATCAAAAACTCTTATGATTCTTGGTAAAGTACACTTTTGGCTTTACTTTGGAGCAGCATTTGTCATTGTAGTCTCTCTACTTGCGGGTGTTACTACTTCTAAAGAGTATTCTGAATTCGAATGGCCATTAGATCTAGGAATCACTGTGATCTGGTTGCTTTGGGGTTGTGGTATAGCTGGTCTTATTGCTATTAGACGTGAGAAGACTTTATATATATCTATTTGGTACTATATAGCTACATTCCTAGCAGTTGCAATGCTTCATCTTTTCAACAATTTAGAAATTCCTACATACTTCGCTTCTGGTGGAGTTGGTGCATGGTATCACTCTGTATCAATGTATGCTGGTACAAATGACGCACTAGTACAGTGGTGGTTTGGTCACAATGCAGTTGCATTTGTACTTACTACACCAATTATTGCTATGATTTACTACTTTTTACCAAAAGAGTCTGGTCAAGCAATTTACTCATATAAACTTTCATTACTATCATTTTGGGGTTTAATGTTTGTATATCTATGGGCTGGTGGACATCATCTTCTTTACTCTACTGTGCCTGACTGGGTTCAGACTATGGGTTCTGTATTTTCAGTAATTTTAATTCTTCCTTCTTGGGGTTCAGCGATTAACATGCTTCTTACAATGAAAGGTGAATGGCAACAAGTTGCGGCATCTCCTCTTATCAAGTTTATGATTTTGGGTTCGACATTCTATATGTTCTCAACATTAGAGGGTCCTATTCAAGCTATTAAATCTGTAAATGCTATTGCTCACTTTACTGACTGGATTGTTGGTCACGTGCATGATGGTGCTCTTGGTTGGGTTGGATTTATGGTTATTGCTGCCATTTATCATATGGCTCCAAGACTATTTAAGCGTGAGATTTACTCAAAAAGCCTTATGGCTACACAGTTCTGGATACAGACATTAGGTATCGTTCTTTACTTTACTTCTATGTGGATTGCAGGTATAACTCAAGGTATGATGTGGCGTGCTCACGATCAATTTGGTAACTTAGCTTACTCTTTCATTGATACAGTGACTGTGCTTCATCCTTATTATACTATTCGTGCTGTTGGTGGGACTCTTTACCTAATCGGTTTCATAATGTTTGCATATAACATTTATAAAACTACGACTGCTCGCCCTGTTGAAGAATCAGAGCTACAAAATGCATCGCCTATGGGCGCTTAGTAAAAGGATTATATTATGTTTCATTGGCTAGAAAAAAATCCATTTGCTTTCGCGGTGGTTGTAATTGTAACTATAGCATTTGCTGGTTTAGTTGAGATTGTACCTCACTTTGCACAGCAAGCACGTCCTGTAATCGGTACGACTCCATACACAACTCTAGAGTTGGCTGGTCGTCATGTTTATATTAAAAACTCTTGTAATGCTTGTCATTCACAGCTTATTCGTCCATTTAAATCAGAGACTGACCGTTATGGTCATTACTCTTTAAGTGGTGAGTATGCTTATGATCGTCCATTTCTATGGGGTTCAAAAAGAACTGGTCCAGACTTGATGCGTGTAGGTAACTACCGTACAACTGACTGGCATGAAAACCACATGAAAGATCCAGCTTCTGTTGTTCCTGGCTCTATTATGCCGGCATATACTTGGATGTTCACAAACGAAGCTGATATTGACACTGCTTATGCAGAACAGGTAACAGTAGCAGACTTTTTCGGTGTTCCATATAACGAACCAATTCCTATGAAAGATGGGTCTACTAAGATTATCAAAATGGGTTCAGATGTTGCAGAGGCGAGAGCTATGGCTTTAGCTGAAGCAAAATTAATTGCACAAGACATGAAAGATCAAGATGTTAAAGATGCAGTTGCCAATGGTAAGATTCCTGAAATAGTTGCAATTATTGCATATATGAACGGTCTTCACTAATAAAGGTTTGTGAGTGAGTATTGCTGAATTACAGTCTTATGGCTATATTGTAGCACTGGTTTTTTTATCTGTTGCACTTTATGCGTATATATATCATTTATACGTACAAAGAAAAGACTCTGATGGCCATGACTATGAAGACTATAGCAATATGGCATTAAAAGATGACATCACTGATACTCCAGTATCAGAGAAGTCGAAAAAGAAATAGGAGAGATATATGAATAAGCTTTATCTTTGGGGAATTATTATTGCAGTAGCCATGCTTGCTGCAACTTATTATACATTAGTAATTACAGTTGGTGACTCTGGTAAGAGTTTGTCGGAAGTAATGAGTGGTGATATTGTAAATGCTTTAGCTATTGCGGGCGCAGCAGCTTTAGTAATTATTACAACTTTTGTTGTTATCAAATATGTACGTCAGATGCAAGATGATACTGCAGATGGTACGTTAATTAATGAAAGTTGGGATGGTATAGGCGAGTATCTAAATGATATTCCTAAGGGATGGGCAATTATGTTCATCCTTACACTTCTATGGGGAATGTGGTACTTTACAATTGGTTATCCTGTAAATGCGTACTCTCAAATTGGTGAGTATAATGAGGATGTTGCAGCTCATAACACTAAGTTTGAAAAAGAGTATGCATCTATTACTGGTGAGAAACTGGTAGAAATGGGCGAGTCTGTTTTCTTAGCAGAGTGTAAAGTTTGTCACGGTCTAACGGCTGACGGTATTAATGGTACGGCAGCAAATCTAAATAAAAGAATTGATACTAAATCAGTCAAGTATGTTATCAATAATGGTTCAAACTATAGTTTACTTGGATCTGAAATACCAATGCCTGATCGTAGCGGTTTATTCAACAGTAATACAGGTGCGTTAATCACTGATGCTGAAATCGATGCTGTATCAGCGTATGTTGCTAATGGCATGACTGGAGCTGGTGCTGATGTATTCGCTGGTACGTGTGCTGTGTGTCATGGTGAAGATGGTAAGGGTATGGAATATGTAGCTCCAAATATTGTTGCATATACTCCAAGTCTTGTTATTAATGTTCTTAATCATGGTAAACAAGGTGTAATCGGTGGGATGCCAGCATTTAATAGACTAAATGACAAGCAAAAAGAAGCTGTTGGTGCATATATCACTAGCCTTAGTAAATAGGGAGTTAAGTTATGGTAAATAAAAATAGAAACATAATGGGACTAAACGGTATTACTGGATTTTTACTTGCAACAGTAGGTCTTGTAGTGACTGTTCTTGCATTAGCATATCTTGCATATACCACTCAGGTTAAGAATTCAACTAACTTTTATGAAGTTGTAAATGCAAAAGATATTAAATCAGGTATTGGTGGTAATGGTTCAAAAAGATCTGATCATATCATCGATGTAAAGTAAGGGATTTAGAATGGGTAAAATTATTGTAATACTATTAGCTGTAATTGCAGCTTACACTTTGTTTGTTGTTTTAACAGATAATCATCTTTTCATTGGCTAGGAAGTTTCATTGAAATTTTCAAGAGGGCTTGCGGCCCTCATCCTCGCACTAACTTTTCAAACAACATTAGTAGCAGAGTATTTATATAAGGATGAAGTGGTTCAAAACCCTAAATTCAACGAAGAAGTAAACAGTATTGGTCGTGATCTATACGAAAAAACTGGTATATCTTTAAAACTTTTAATGATAAAAAAATTACCTGATGGTATGAGTATTGTTGATTATGAGCAAAAGATACTTAAAGAGTTTAAAGAACCAACTATACTTTTGGCATTCAGTGAAAAAGATACAAAAGTCGATATTTTGGCTAATGATAAATCTTTGTATAAGTACTTTAATAAAAGGCAGGTTTTAAGTCCTGTGGCTTCATCAGTTCAAGCCTTTGTAATGGCTGCTTTATATGCGGATACTTTTGATCACTTTAAAGAGTTAGCATCAGAGGGTGGAGGAACTATCTTACCACTCCTAGGTGACAAGGCAAAAAAAGGTCAGAGAATCGATCAGTATTCAGCTGCAATGTTTAACGGCTATTTCGATGTAGCAGAACAGATAGCCGTCAGTAAAGGTGCAAAACTATCAAATGCAACTGGAGAGGGGAGTAAATATCTTATCTTTGGAATTAAAACTGTGTTTTACAGCGTTGTGTTGATGGGTATAGTTATGTATGTTAGAAGAAAATTATACTTAAGAAAGCAGGGATTAAAAAATGGGTAGTGCAAGAATTTGGCCTTATGCGATAGCTACTTCTATAATTTTGGTTTTTGGTTTTTGTGTAGCTACTGTTGTTATAACTCAACAGCGTCCAGTAGAAGAAAGTGATACTTACATGATGTCTTATCATGAGGGAGACACAAGGGCAAATGAACTGATCCAAGCAAGAATCGATTTTGACAGAGAGTACAAACTAGAGTATGTAACAGATGGACTACATGTAGATGGCAGTATTGTCAAATATCGTGTAGTAGATTTGAACTCTAAGCCTGTTAATAATGCAAAAATAAAAGTTATTATCACTAGACCAAATAGCCATAAACATGACCAAGAGTTAGTAAACCCAACAGTAAAAAATGGTGTTTATAGTTTTGCATCTGTAAAACTTGCTCAAGAGGGAAGATGGGATATTATGGCAAAAATCAATATTGGGGATCTTCAAAGATTTTACAATGTAAAAGCTGACACAAGAGCTAAAGAGGCTTTTGAATACTAACTTTAATGAATGAAACCACAATTGTATTACCTTCAGCTCGTGCTATTAGGCATGAGCAACTTCGCATAAAATCCCAAACACTTTTTTTACCAAATTATGTAAGCATGTCAGAGTTTATAAGTAAGCTTTGTATAGTTAAAGATTTTAAAATAGCGGATGAAGACAGCAGAGTTTTACTTCTTTTAGAAGCATCAGACTTTAGCGCATTTTCCAAGCTTCAAATTCAGAGAAACTTTTTCACATTTACAAAAAACTCTACTTATATTTTCAAGTTTTTTGAAGAGTTGAGTGTTGAAATGTATGACATAAACAAGCTTGATACTTCAGACATATATGCTGAGTATGAAGAGCATATAACAATACTCCAAGAATTATATAAAAGATATGAGACACTTTGCAGTGAGAGAAAAATATTAGATAAAATATTCCTGCCAAAACTTTATACTTTTAACGACATATATGCCAAAATTAATAAAGATATTGAAGTTCACATAGAAGGGCACCTCACAAATTTTGAATTAGAACTTTTAGAAAAATGTTGTGAACATGCTAATGTAAATTTGATTTTAAACACCTCTACTTTCAACACTAAAATGCAGAGTAGATTTTTAGACCTTGGTATAGAGTTAGAAAAAAATTATACATATACAATCTCTTTAAATAAAAAAGAAATAATAGAGAAAAAAGAAATAATAAAAAATAAAACTATTGTCTGTGAATCCTTCAGCGAGTCAATACTGCAAGTCTCATTTATAAAACAGAAGGTTTATGAGTTTATTAAAAAAGGATTCGCAGCTGAAAATATAGCAGTGATTCTTCCAGATGAAAAGATGGCGGAAGTTTTAAAAAGTTTTGATGACAAATCAAACTTCAACTTTGCAATGGGTGAGCCATATTCTAAAACTCAAACATACGAAAAGCTTAATTCCACATGCCAAGCAATTGAACAAGATTCCCGCGAGAACGAGGCAAGACTTCATAGAGTAGGGGATGAACTCTATTTAGAACTCTTTAGTATATACTATAAAAAAACTTTTGAGATTGATTTTATAGCTTTTTTAAATACTTATAAAGAGCGTATAGGCTCAAAAACAGAACTTAAAATCTTTGAAGAAGAGGTATATAGTTTCAAAAACATTTTGCCGCATATGAGTGAGATGAGCGTAAAATCACTAATGTCAGTTTTCTTACAAAGGCTCGCTTCAAGGACGTTAGATGATGTCAGAGGCGGTAAAATAACTGTAATGGGAGTTTTAGAGACACGCGGGGTTGAATTTGACGGAGTTGTGATTGTAGACTTTAGTGACTCAAATGTACCAAAGCGAAGCGACAAAGATATGTTCTTAAATACCCAAATAAGAGAAGTAGCTTCATTGCCAACTATGAGCGACAGAGAAAACCTTCAAAAACATTACTATCAGATGCTTATTAACCGCTCCAAAGAAGTAGCGATATCTTATATTAACTCAAGCCAAAGCAGCGCTTCAAGGTTCTTAAAACAGTTAAATATAAAAGAATCCAATCCACATGCCGAGCTAGACTATGCAAACATACTCTTTGAGCGTTCACTTCCACATGCGAAGGGTGAAGAGAAAATTATTGCTAAGTATAACTTTAGAGAGAAAAAAATCTCTGCAACAAAATTAAAGACTTTTCTGGTTTGTAAAAGAAAGTTTTATTACAAGTACATACAAAACATCAGCTCTCATGAAATTCCCAAAGATATGCCTCAAGAGTGGGAAATAGGAACAGCTGTTCACTCCGCAC
>JAGXIA010000099.1 GCA_024635885.1 Helicobacteraceae bacterium
GAAGTTGTACTTATTTTTTCTTCAACCTCATCTGAAATGTGTGTAAGGTTTTCTATATTTATAGCATTGTTATGCATTTTATCGCTTACATCGTTAATAGATTGAACAATTGTGCTAACACTCATGTCTATCTCCACTAAACTCTTTTGAGTTCTCTCTGCAAGTTTACGCACCTCATCGGCAACTACTGCAAAGCCGCGTCCATGCTCACCTGCACGGGCCGCTTCAATGGCCGCATTTAGTGCAAGAAGATTAGTCTGTTCAGCAATGTCTTTTATAACATTCAATACACCTTTGACCTGATCCGCATTATTTTTAAGACCTGAAAGCTCATTTGAAAGCTCATTCTCAATCTCTACAAAAGAGCTTACCTCACTACTTAGAGTAATTAAAGAATCTCTAGCGCTATCGAGTTCGGTATTGGCTCTTTGAACTGTTTCTTGAGTCTCTACAGCAGCCTGAATACTAAGCTCTAGTAATTCTTTAATGGCTTCACTTTTATTACTTGTTTGACGTACTATCTCATGTTCTTGTTGCGTCCCTTTTCTGATTACGTGACTTGCTAGTTCGATTTCAGAAGCGATCTCTGCATTTTCGACTCCTAGGCTTTTAACATTTATTATTGTGTCTTGAACCATTCCAATAAAGTTATTTACTTCTTTTGCAGTGTCTCCAAACTCATTTTCATTTTTATCATCAAGTCTTTTAGTAAGATCTTTGTCACCGCTAACAAGTTCAGAAATACGGTTTTTTAGATTTATTAAAGGGGTGAATATCTCTTTTATGAAAAACAGACTTGCAATAATTGAAACAATAATACTTGCAATGAGTAGAGTAATAAAAAGAGTTAATTCGGTTGCAAATATATCTGCATCATTTTTATCAAGAGAGACTACTAAATCCATTACGCCTAAAACATCACCTTCTTGGGCATTATAATGACAAGATAAACATTTTTTTTCAGCAATCATTGGACGCAACATACGGATTGTGTGGTGAGAGTCTTTTGTCGTCTCAATTAAATCTGATTTAACCGTTTTAAAAATATTCTGTATAAGTAAATCATCAGTGAATTTTTCCTCAGGTGCGTAAACTTCAATGACATATTTGGACTTTGCAACATTTAAAGACTCGATGCCTTTAATGTTACTAGCTGCTTTAAGGGTTGCTGTTACAACTTCTGGGTCACCGGCAAACATACTTCCAGTGAGTGTTTGAAATACAGATTCACTAAGCATGGCCAATGAATGTTCAGTCGTTTTATGAGATAAGCTATTAAGAGTAGACGATAAATAATATGTCACTCCAGCTAAGCCAAGAATTATAATAGACAACATTGAAGCTATAACTTTTGATTTTACAGTTTTTAACACTAAGAACCCCTGTTAAATTATTTTAGAGACTATTATAGCCAAAATTGTCCAGAGAATGTCATACTCTATGTGTAAGATTTCCTTGAAAGCTAGCTTGTCTATAGCTCATAGAGCTCTTCAAGCAGAGTTAATAGGGTTAAAACAGCATCTCTATTTCGCCGATATCTATACTGTTCCTATTGGCAAAGAAAAGATGAATGTTATGGTTTTTGCATCAATTATACTATTTATGACTATAATATTCAATACTGAAATTTTTATTTTTGAGTGAGAATGCTATGATGGAAAAAGTTATACTCAAAAAGTACAAACAAGAGAGGAAATAATGAATATTACATTTTTAGGTACAGGTGCCGGACAAGTGACAAAAGAAAGAAATGTCTCTGCTTTGGGATTGAAGTTTGATGAAGATAAGAAGTGGTATCTTTTTGACTGCGGTGAAGGAACTCAACGTCAGATAATACAGAGTAGTCTCTCGGTTGAAAAGCTAGACGCTATTTTCATTACTCATTTGCATGGAGACCACTATTACGGACTGCCCGGACTGCTCTCTACTAAAAAGCTTAATGGCTCTCTTAGCTCTTTAACAATTTATGGTCCCAAGGGAATTAAAAAATTTCTGGAGTCTGCCATCGACCTTTCGGAGGAAGATCTTGGGTATAAACTGAGTCTTATTGAGTATCTGTTTAATGATGAGTTTTTCTTTGAGAAATTCTCGCTTAAAGTCTTAGCTCTTGTGCACTCCAAAGAGAGTGCAGCTTTTTATATTAAAGAGAGTACTCAAGGAAAGTCATTAATAATAGCCGGTGACAACTCTCAACCTGAGATCTTAAACAAATATCTGCACAATCTGGATTTATTGGTCCACGAGTGTACTTTTACACAAGAAGTATATGACGACCTGCCCGAAAAATATCTGCATACTACAGCAAGAGACCTCGGAATTACAGCACAAAAATATCACGTTAAAAATCTAATCGTAAATCATATCAACCCAAGATACAACAAAAAAAGAACTTTAAACGTGGAGATGATCGAGGATGAGATAAAGTCAAACTACAAGGGCAAACTATTTATTGCCAATGATTTTGATGTCTATAATCTAAGCACTGATGAAGTCTCTCTTCTGTAAACCTTAGCTCCACACACCTTCAAGTTGGTAGTTGCAGTAGGGACATACCCCCTTTTCATCAAGCTCATTCGTCACAAACTGTCCGATATTTCCGCTTCTGTCAATTACTCTTTTTTTACAGCTTGGACAGTAAGTCGATTCGTAATCTTCATTGTCAACATTGCCGATATAGAGATACTTAAGTCCTTCCTCTTGACCAATTTTATAAGCACGAAGAAGTGTAGATTCGGGAGTACGCTCAACATCAAGCATCTTATACATCGGGTGAAATGCCGATAAATGCCAGGGAATAGATGGGTCAAGATCTGCTATAAATTTTGCAATACTTCGAATCTCTTCATCAGAATCATTTTTGCCTTGAATAAGAAGAGTAGTTATTTCTACCCAGATTCCTTTTTCATGTGCATATTTTACCGCCTCAAGTACAGGCTTAAGTCTAGCACCACATATTTCTTTATAAAACTCATCTGAAAAACTTTTAATGTCTATGTTCATACCGTCTATGTATGGCGCAAGCAGGTCTATAGCTTTGTGTGTCTCATAACCGCTTGTGACGTAGATGTTCTTGAGACCCTTTTCGTGTGCAAATTTTGCAGTGTCATAGGTGTATTCAAAAAAGACGATAGGCTCATTGTATGTATAGGCGATAGAATCACATCCGTGTTCAATGGCTAATTCAACTATCCGCTCAGGAGGAAGTTCATGCCCTTTAATCTCATATTCATTTTCTTTTGGATATTGAGATATATCATGATTTTGACAAAACTTACAAGATAAATTACAGCCCACTGTTCCTAAAGAAAAAGCTCTGCTTTTAGGCAGAAAATGAAACATAGGTTTCTTCTCTACTGGGTCTACATTTACAGCTGCAGCTAAACCATAAACAAGAAGTCTTAATTCCCCGCCTTCAACTCTTCTTACACCACATATGCCGTATTCACCTTCTTCTAAGACACAAGATTGTGAACACGCTTCACAGATTATTTTTCCATTTTTAAGTTCTTTACTTAACCATGCTAATTCTGACATCTTATACTCCTGTCCTTTGAGAAACCCTTAAAAAGTCTGGTGCAAATATTAAAGCAAAGCTTATAATATCATACAATGCAATAAAACATAATTAGTTTTTATAGAAGTGAAGATTTACTCAGAGGGATGTATTCCTGGCATGTGGAAATATCATGGCAACCTTGAACACTATCCACTAATAAACAGTAAAATCATGTAAAAATGTTGACTTAACAACTATCTATAGTGTACTATTATCAAACTATTACTTTTTAGGATATTTAATGAACTCTTCTACCCTACAAAATGTCGCACTTTCTAACTTTTGGCAACTTATTATTTTTGTTGTAAGTTTTGGTTTAGAAACTTTTTTATTGGGCTTCTCTGTTATTGTTCTTGTTTTAACTATCGTTCACATATCACTGGCTTTGTATTTGCGGTCTCAGTTAATGATAGTCAAGCATGCAGTTGAAGAACTTACACAAACAATTACTAAAGCATCAGCTGGCGATTTTGAAATACTTGCGCCAATTATAGGTCAAGGTGAAATTAAAAAACTTTCGAGTGAATTCAACTCACTACTTTCACAATTTAAATATTATATAGTAGAGACTACTAAGGCTATTGATATTGCTGGAGACAGTAAAGCATCTTATTATGCAAAAAGTGAAAATTTAAATTCAACTCTTTTAAGTGCGGTAGAAGCTACCAATGAATCTGTGAAGGTAATCGAACATGGCTATAAACTCCAGGTTCGCGGTAATTTCACTGAAAAACTTCATGATTTAGGGGGAGGAATAGCTCACGGACTGCTGGTAATCCAAAATAATTTACTTAATAATTCAGAGGAAGTTGAAAAAATATCTAAGATGTCACAGGCGACTTCTGATGAAGCAATTAAAAGTATTGATTCTATGGGAAATGTCACCCATCAGTTTGGGGAATTAATAGAAAAAATTGATTCATCTCATGAGAGTATCGGCTCATTATCAGAGCGTTCTAAAGAAATATCAACTATTGCAGACCTTATTAAAGATATCGCTGAACAGACAAACTTGCTGGCTCTTAATGCTGCTATTGAAGCAGCAAGAGCAGGGGAACATGGTCGCGGTTTTGCTGTTGTAGCTGATGAAGTTAGAAAACTGGCAGAACGCACCCAAAAAGCAACACAAGAGATAACTATAACTATTTCAACACTTCAGCAAGAGACGCAGGATATTCAAAACAATTCTCAAGAGATGTCACATATCGCCCAGAATGCAACGCAGACAGTTGATAAATTTGCACATACTCTTGAAGATTTTCAAGTGAAGGCCAAAGAGTCGGCTGAATATGCAAGCTATATTCGTAGTTCACTTTTTATGGTTTTAGTGAAAATAGATCATATTATATTTAAATCAAATGCTTATACCACAGTTCTAGCAGAGAAAAAAAATGCAGCCTTTGTTGACCATAAAAACTGTCGTCTTGGCAAATGGTACCTTGGTGAGGGCAAAGAGCATTACGGACATACTAAGGGCTTTAAATTGATTGATGTACCACATGCTAAAGTTCATGATAGCGTATTTAGAAATGCTGAGTTTGTTGAAAAAGGAACAGCTATGGATTATAAGAATGAAAATGCAATTATCAATAATTTTAGAGAAATGGAAGCAGAAAGTGAAAAACTTTTTAATGTTCTTGATGGTATTATTGGTGAGCTAGTTCCTGCTTCAAGTAAAAAATAAAGAAGCACTTACTGTCCCTAAATCCAAGCTGAAATGTTATAGAAAACATGTCAGAGCCAGTTTCTCCAAGGGCAGTAGAAGCTATTTAATTATCCACAAATGGCTATACCAATACCATTTTTCATCTTTAGCTGGGGCTGTGCAGGTGTAACGATCTCTTGGACCTTCTAGCGGGTCTTTTGCTTGGACTTGCACTTTTGTTTCAGAGAGCCATTTTATATTTATTCTTTCGCCGTCTGCTTTGTAACATACAAAATTTTTCATGGCATGTTTTAGATTTATTTCCAAGATAGGCGGATTTTGAGAACTGACAAGAGGCTCTATCGGCGAGATATCCTTGGTAGCTAAAGGAAGTGTATTTACTTTTAAGATGAAGTCTTTTGCATCGCCAAAAGCTTCAGCCATTGGGAATCGAGGCAATGCTCTTAAATCACTCTGTGAATCAACTGCTCCTGAAGTCTGTGTAACTCCAATATAGCCCAAGTCTTTTAACAAATCAGCGAGTTCTTGATTATATTCACCAAAGGGGTAAGAAAAAAGTTTAGGCTGTGTGTTCGTAGAGTCGCCTAATTTTTGCTGCAACCTTTTTTGAGCACCCTCTATCTCCCCTTTAATATCTTTCTCCCAACTCTCTTTAGTCTCAGATTTATCTCGGGTCAGATATGCATGAGTCAAGGAGTGATTCGCAAATTCTCCACCGTTTAAACTCATCTCATGCATCTCCTCCCAACTCATATAATTTTTAGATTTTGTGTCTACAGCTCTTGTGTTCACAAAAACAGTAAACGGAAATTCCTTGGCTTTAAGTCTTGGATAAGCATTAGTATATGTAGTGTGGTAGGCATCATCTATCGTGATTGCTACCGTTTTTTTTGGGAAACTTTTTGCTTGTGCAATATAATTAAGTATTTTTGAGAGGGGCCAGACTGTAAAATCATTGTCTTGTAAATATTTTAAATGCTGTTCAAACTGCTCTAATCTAATATTTGTAGAAGGGTATCTTGTATCACCAAAACGATGGTACATAATAATTACAGCACTGCTCATATTTTCATCCAGATTATGCCCCTCACTTTGGGCAAATACAGATGAATGGCCAATTAAAATATATATCAAAATGTTTGCTATTATACGCATACAACCTCTCCTTTTTAATAGATCAAGTTAGAATATATGAGAGATAATAACTAAGTTTTATACAAAATCTGATAAAAATTTTGATAAGAAGCAAATGAATAAATATTAAGTTAAAAACATGGCAGTATACCTCTCAGTTTGGATGGAGCAGTCTTTAAAGATGTTTTTTAAATTATTTAAGTTTGAAAAAAAATTTTACTTTGGATAAAATGGGCAAAGAGATAAATTATAAAAAATTAACTCATTTGCTCACAAGAGCATATCTACGCTGAAGCTACTGAGATTATTACTTATTTATAGGAGTAATTTATGACTTCAAACAGAAATTTAATAGACCATCTAATAAACAGCGGCGCACTGCATTCAAACAATATTACAGAAGCTTTTACAAATGTAGATAGAATAGACTTTGTCCTCCATCCAACTGCCTCAGATGTTTATGCGGATTATGCGATTCCTATAGACTATGGACAAACAATATCACAACCAACGAC
>JAGXIA010000100.1 GCA_024635885.1 Helicobacteraceae bacterium
TGCTCATAGTAAATTTAACATAACCAAACGCATCAAACTTATTAATAAGAAGAAAAAAAGCATAGTTGAAGATAATTATCTATTTTGGGATATAGAAAATTTTTCCAGTATCTCTTCGATTTTTGCTGATATTATTGAGCCTTATGATATTTCAGATGAAAAAATATTCTTAGCAGCCAATCCGGACTCACTTTATCTTAAAAAATCGGAATGGGAAGCAAATTTATACGATTATGGAAAAACTTTGCAATCATTTAACTTTGTAAAATGTGATCATGGAAAAAATGTAGCAGATGATGTTTTGTTAGAGCAGTTTACAAGTCTAAAACTAAAAAAATGTAATGTTTATATCTTAACTTTCGACAGGGAACTCAAAGAGAGATTTTTAGAATCTACACACGAAAGCAATAATTTATTTATACTGGGCAAGTAACTCAATTACTGGACTTCTTGCAGTTATGCAAGAAGTCTAATCGTTCAATGATTTAAAATATTCCATTTCGTATGGGCCAAGAATACGAATCATATTCGTTGAGCCTACTACACCAACTGGATCTCCAGCTGTCAAAATATAATTCTTGTCAAACTTGAATATATTTCTTTGCTCACCTTGCTTCATAACTTCACAAAGAGTTTGTCCGAAAGATTCTTTATTTACAACAAATGCGGGAACTATTCCCCAACAGATAGTCAAAAATCTTGCTACCTTAATATCTGCTGTCACAGCATAAATATCACGACGAGGACGGTAACGCGATAGCTTGTGTCCAGATGCCCCAGAAGCAGTCAGACTTATAATTCCCCAGGCTTCAACATCTTCACACAAGCGAACAGCAGCTTCATTAATACTGTCAGTTACATCTTCTGAATTAAATTTGTTAAATTTATTAAATGGGTATATTTTTTCAGCACCTTGAATAGCATGAACCATTGTTTCAACCGCTAATACTGGGTTATGCCCTACTGCACTTTCTTCTGAAAGCATAACTACATCCGTTCCATCTAAAACAGCATTTGCAATATCACTAATCTCAGCACGAGTTGCTCTTTCTTTTTCAGTCATAGACAATAGCATTTGCGTTGCTGTAATTACAGGCTTCGCTGCTTCATTTGCTTTTCTAATCAGCATCTTTTGCAGGGCGGGTACCTCAAAGAAAGGCACTTCAATACCTAAATCACCACGTGCAACCATAAGACCATCACTCGCAGCTAAAATAGCATCTATATTTTCAACAGCATCAAACTTTTCTATTTTGGCAAAAAGTTCAACATTACCGTCAAGTGTTGTTATTATTTTACGGGCTTGAATCATGTCCTGGGCATCTTGAACGAAAGAGATTGCCATAAAATCTACATTATTTTTAACACCCCACGCCATATCTTTATGATCTTTTTCAGTAAGAACATCAATTCCTAAACGTGTATTTGGAAAATTTACGCCCTTTCTTGATGATAAAACACCTGCATTTTCTACTTTTACTTTAACACTCTGCGCTGAAGCTTCAACAACACGAGTTCTAATCATTCCATCATATAAAAATACATAATCATCTATCTTCAATTGCTTTAGTATAGCTGGTTGATTAATACATGTTCGATAATTATTTTCAGAAATTTTTGTACCAATAACAGTCTCTTGAACAAATTCTATAATATCATTTTCTTCAAGATTAAAAGGCTCATCAATCATGCCAACACGAATTTTAGGACCACTAATGTCTTGCATTACACCTGTTAAAAGTCCTGTATTCTTTTCGGCGATACGAATTCTATTTAATACCTCTGAGTGATACTCGTAAGTACCATGTGAAAAATTTAAACGAAATACATTTACACCAGCTCTGATAAGATTTTCAATTATTTCCAAAGAATCAGATGCGGGCCCGATAGTAGCTAAAATTTTTGTTCGTTTTTTCATTTTTTCTCTCTTGTTATTTATATCTTATAAATTCTAGCATTATATAATATATTTCAGTATATATTCATATAAATTTGGACAAAAAATGTACACCCTATTTTAAACTATACAAATATCTTTGTAAAATTATCATGGCCGAAATCGAATCTATTCTGCCGTCACGAATTTGTTTTATCTCACCTTTCATCATACTTTCAGCCTCTTTTGAAGAGCCTGCTTCATCTTGATAAAATATCTCACCTTTAAAGTCAACAAGATTCATAAAATGCTCTATTCTTCGTCTCATCTCATCTTCACTGCTGCCGCCAAGTGGAATACCGATAACAACACACTCAACTTCCCACTCACGCAAAACTTTTTTAACTTCAGCAGATGCTTGATTTCTATTTTTTCTTTGCACGGCTGGCAATGGAGTTACTATATCTTTGTGTGCTGAATATGCCAAACCTATTCTTTTAAGTCCTAAGTCAATTGCAATGTATTTCATACTACTACTTACCTAAACAAAAAGAGCCAAACATCTTGTCCAGCATTTCATCATTTTCAAAGGGTCTTGTAATTGATGCCATCTCTTTTATGGCTTCATTTAAATGAAAAGAAAATATTTCAAGTTCTTGGTCTTCTAATGGAATAAAGGCTTCTTCTATGTTAGTTAAAGTATTTTGCACAGCAGATATTTGTCTTTGAGAAATCAGCATTATTTCATCAGAACTATTAGTTCTGTCCATAATATTTTCTAAAACTTGTATAAGTGAATGTACACTCTCTTTTGAGTTTAACTCCAGATCAAACTTCAATTCCACATGCCCAAACTTTTGTTCTAAATCTATTTTGTTTTTAATGTAGATAACTTTTTTATTTTTAGTATGAGAATCTATAAGAGAGATGATTTGCGCGTCCTCGTCATCTGCTTTGCGTGAGCTGTCAAAAAGTGCAATTACTATGTCACTCTGCTCAATTGCTTCAAGTGAACGTTCAATCCCAATACGTTCAATCTCATCATTAGCTTCTCTAATTCCGGCAGTGTCTACAATTTTTATGAGATGGGTCCCAATTTTGACCTGCTCTTCTATAGTGTCTCTCGTTGTACCGGCGATATCGCTCACAATTGCACGGTTATAGTTCAATAAAGCGTTCAGTAAAGAACTCTTTCCAACATTTGGCTTACCTATAATTGCAACTTTAAAACCTTGCATAAGACCTTCTCTGGCTTTACTGGCAACTAAAGTTTTATCAAGAGATTTTTTCAACTCATCTAATTGCGCTTTTATCTGTGCTACTAAATCTTCTGGTAAGTCCTCTTCAGCATAATCTATACTAACTTCAGAGTATGCAAGTATATGAATCATATCATCACGTATTTTTTCTATATACTCTTTGAGCGAACCCTTCATCTGCATGGCTAATATTTTTGCAGCATCTTCACTTTTTGCTTCTATAAGCTGCGCTATGGCTTCTGCTTCACTCAGGTCTATTCTTCCGTTGAAGAAGGCTCGTTTAGAAAACTCACCAGCAGTTGCAAGTCTTGCTCCGTGTGCCAGAGTAGCCTTTAGAATGCTCTGTGCAACTATAAAACCGCCATGACACTGAATTTCGACTACATGTTCTGCTGTAAAAGAGTAAGGAGCTTTAAAGTAAATAACGATGGCTTCATCTATGAGTTCATTCTGTGGATTATAAATATTTGTAAGAGTTGCATATCTTGGAGAAAAATCTTTTTTATTTGTGAGTGTTTTTGCAATTTGCAGAGCTTTATCGCCACTGATTCGTATAATGGCGATTGAGCCTATGCCATTTGCCGTAGCAATGGCAGAAATAGTATCATTATTCATTTTATTTAGTTGGAGTGATAATCATTTATAATGATATATTTCAGACCGTCCCGAGTTGAGCGAATGGCTACATACTTGTCAGCATATTTTTCACGAAGTTCTCTTAAAGCAATCTGTACCAATACTCCATCAAGAATTTTTGTCTGTGCTCTACCGTCTCTATTTACATTTTCACAAACATTGACTAAGTATCTTGAAACTGCTTCTTCTTGATTTTTCAAAAATTCTGCAATCTCTAAACGTAGTTGAACTTGATACTTAGTATTTATCCAGTTAAAAATCATATACGAGAGTGCTT
Organism: Helicobacteraceae bacterium; assembly: GCA_024635885.1. Taxonomy (GTDB): domain Bacteria; phylum Campylobacterota; class Campylobacteria; order Campylobacterales; family Sulfurimonadaceae; genus Sulfurimonas. Next base: position 4,049 of record JAGXIA010000100.1, read on the forward strand.
TGTATCTGTAACCCTCTTTACCAATAAGAAGAGCTGCATCTTCACCTTTAAATTCAATAAGCAAAGTACTTTCGTCATAGACACTAACATCAATCTCATCAATTTTAAAACAAGTTAAATCAAAAAGTTTGTTTATTTCCTCTTTAACAATTTGTGCTGTTTCAGATAAATCGAAAGTATCAATATCCTCGTTAAAAGATTCATCTGCATAAACCGGCTCATAATGCATATCATCTTCATCATCTTGGGTACTTACAAAAGATGTAGGCATGATTGTATGATTTAAAGTAGTATGTGTAGTGCTTACTTTATCTTCTTTTATTTCTTTTTTTGGACTAGAATACTTTTTAGTTTTAACTAGTGTTTCTACTTTTGCTTCTGGCTTAGTCTCTTTTTTCGCTTTAGTCTTTGTTCTCTTCTCTTGTAAATCACTTTTATCTACTGTTTTTGTTTCTTTGATTGGGAGTTTAATCTTAGGCTCTACAGCTTGTTCTGCTACTTTTTTTTCTTTTGTAGCAACAATTACTGCACTCTTTTTAAAAAGTCCTAAAAATCCTTTATTTGGATATTGGACTACTTCTACTTTTAACTCTGTAACTGAACACTCTAATGAAGACGCCGCATTTTTATACGCCTCCTCAAGTGTTAGAGACTCTATCTTAATCATTTTTCTTTTCCGTAATCTCTTTAGTCTCAGGGTGTTTATGTTCTTCAATCTTTGCATCTTTAGCATTTTTCATTTGCTGGTTAACAACAAACTGCTGAGCAATTGAGAAAAGGTTGTTTACAAACCAATAAAGAACTAAACCTGATGGGAAAGTTAAAAAGAAAAATGTAAATATTACTGGTAAAAACTTAAATACTTTTGCTTGCATTGGGTCAGTAAAATTATTTGGAGTAAGCTTTTGCTGATAATACATTGAAGCACCCATTAGGATTGGTAAAATATAGTAAGTATCCATTCTAGATAAATCTGTTATCCATAGAGCCCAAGGAGCACCTTGAAGTTCAACTGCATTTAGAAGTACGCGATATATAGCATAAAATACCGGTATTTGTAAAAGCATCGGCAGACAACCGCCAAGTGGATTTGCACCATGTTTCTTGTACATATCCATAACAGCTGCGTTCATACGCTGCGGTTCACCTTTATATTTCGCTTGAAGCTCTTTAATTTTTGGAGAAATTTCCTTGATTTTTTGCATAGAAACCATGCCCTTGTATGTTAAAGGGTAAAGGATAGTTCTGATTATAATTGTTAATGCAATAATAGACCAACCCCAGTTTCCAAAAATTCCATGTAACCATGATAAAAGTTTAAACAGTGGTTTTGAAGCAAAAGTAAACCAGCCATATTCTATAGCATTTGTTAATACTGGGTTTATCGCTTTTAAAGTCTTGTGATTTTTCTGACCTAAGTAACCATGAAAACTCATCGTCGGCTGTGCATCAAAATATACTACTGGATTATCTTTTCTGTCTCTTTCTACAATCACATTAGTCTCTTTATCAAAGCCATACATAATTGTTGCTGAGTATTGATCAAAAGCAGAGATAAATTCGACGCCGGTAA
>JAGXIA010000101.1 GCA_024635885.1 Helicobacteraceae bacterium
ACTGTAGATACAACTACAACATATGAGATGCAGATAGACTATATATACAGTGCAATAGAGGTACAGTTTTGATAAGACTTGATAATTATTTAGTAGAGAATAACTTGGCTGGCAGTAGAACTAAAGCACAGGGTATGATAAAAGATGGCTTAGTTCTTGTCAATGGTGAAGTTATGTTAAAGAGTTCATTGAAAGTCAGTAGTAACGATGAGGTAAGAGTTAAGGAGCATAAAGAGTATGTTTCTCGCTCAGCTCATAAACTGGCATCTTTTTTAGATGAGTTAAAAATAGACATAACTTCAAAGACAGCTTTAGACATAGGCTCTTCAACGGGTGGTTTTACTCAGGTTCTTTTAGAATATGGTGCAGCTGAAGTAACAGCAGTAGATGTCGGAAAAGAACAACTGCATGAGAGTCTCAAAAATGATTCTCGCGTACACTCTTACGAGAGCTGTGATATTAGAGATTTTAAGAGTGATAAGCAGTTTGATTTAGTAACGAGTGATGTTGCTTTTATTTCACTTTTAAATATTTTAGATGATGTTGAGAGGTTGGCATGTGGAAATATTATACTTCTGTTTAAACCTCAGTTTGAAGTAGGGCGTGAAGCCAAACGTGACAAAAACGGTGTAGTTACTGATGACAAAGCTATACTCAAAGCGATGATAAAATTTGAAGACGTCTGCAGTATTAAAGGGTGGAAGCTCATTTTAAAGTCACCATCTAAACTCACAGGCAAGGAGGGTAACCTTGAATACTGTTACTGCTATGAAAAATAGTACCGCTATAGCCATCGGTGGTTTCGATGGTATGCATATCGGTCATCAGCGTCTTTTTGAAGCACTTGGTGAAAACGGAACTATTGTAGTAATAGAGACGGGTTATGCAAACCTTACACCCAAAGGTGAGCGGGAAAATTTTTCACATTATCCTATACTGTATTTAGAACTTGATGATATAAGACATCTCGATGGTGAGGGTTTTATTGAACTTTTAAAAGATGAATTTCCAAAACTTGAAAAAATAGTAATTGGATATGATTTTCACTTTGGTAAAAACAGAAAGTATTCCTCCCAAGATTTGAAAACTCTTTTTGATGGAGAAGTAGATGTTGTCGATGAGGTAACTTTAGATGGTGACTCAGTCCACTCTCATAAGATAAGAACCAAACTACTAATAGGCGATGTTAAAGGTGCCAATGCATTTTTAGGACATAACTACAGCATAAAAGGCGAGCATATAAGCGGACAGGGTATAGGGAAAAAAGAGTTGGTAGCTACTATAAATATTGAATCACGAGGGTTTTTAATTCCAAAAGAGGGTGTTTATGCTACTTTAACCCGCATAGATGATGAAGAACATTACCATCCATCAGTTTCCTTCGTTGGCCATAGAGTGACTACCGATGGTTCTTTTGCAGTGGAGAGCCATATTCTAGATGGTGCAGTTAGTTGTGAGAATAAAGCTACTATCTCTTTTGTAAGTTTTATACGCAACAATGAAAAGTTTGAAACACTAGCAGAGTTAAAAAAAGCTATAAAAAAAGACATAGCTATTGCCTCAAAAGAATTAAAATTTTTACAATTATAAATAAAGTGAGAAATAATGGATAGAGTATATTTACAAAACGGTGAGCAGATAGACTTTGATTTTTACCAGAATGAGAAAGATTTTATAGTCGATGAAATTCCTCTAGGAGAGTTTAAAGGCAAAGGAAATTTTATTATTATTCATGTCAAAAAAGTTGAACTTACTACATGGGACATGATTGCAGCTTTTGCAGAGTTTTTAAAAATTCCTGCTCAAAAGATAGGCTATGCAGGACTTAAAGATAAGCATGCCACAACAACGCAGTATATTTCTGTAGAGTTGAAATATGAAAAAGAATTAAAAAGATTTCGCCATCCGCAAATAAAGATTTTAAGTACAAAAAAACATACGCAATCAATTCAAATGGGTGATTTAAAAGGAAACAGATTTAGTATAAATCTTTTTAATATAGATGATATCAAAGCAGGTCGAATAGAAAAACTTGCAAAAAAAGCTGAAAAAAATGGAATACCCAACTATTTTGGTTATCAACGTTTTGGTCGTGACGGTGATTCAATAGAACAGGCAAAAGAGATGATAGCCGGTGAATTACATGTATCAGATACAAAGTTAAAAAAGTTTTTGACTTCAGTGTATCAAAGTACTTTTTTTAATCAATGGCTCAAAGAGAGAATAGAATTAAGTAAAGAGAGTGGAAAATTTGTACTTTTAGATGGCGATGTTTATTTAGCAAAAGATTCAAAATTAATAACGCCTGCATTAATACCACTCAAAGATTTTGAAGCTAAAAAAATGGTTCCAACCGGACTTCTTTGTGGAAGAGGTGCTTTTAGAGCACGTGATGAGGCGAGAGAAATTGAGAAAAAGTATGATGATGAGTTTTTGGTAGAAAAAGGTCTTAGACGCGAAGCTTTAGTATTTCCATATGACATAATCTCTAACTACAACAAAGGATTCGGTCTTTTTAATATATCGTTTAGTCTGCCAAAAGGTTCTTATGCAACAGTTTTTTTAGAAAGTATTGCAAACAAAAACTTTACTGCAAAAGATGTAAAAAAAGATTAATTTATCGTCAATATGCTCTTTGGCATGTGGAAATTTCCACATGCCGGTACAAATTCAAAAAAAATCACATAAAAATATCGGATATTATAATAATTTAAAGCAATTTTGATTATAATCACGTAACTTTTTAAGACTGGGAGAAGCTTTTATGCCTGAGTTATTTACTTTTATAGGTGCTATTTTTGATTTGTCTCACCATGCAAATCCAGAATTATATAAAAATGTTATATATATAACACATATGCTATTGTCTGCGGGCATTGCTATATTGTTAGTTAAAATTGCGATGTCGAACCTTCAAATGGTTCCAAAAGGGACTCAAAATGTTATGGAATCATACATTTCTGGTGTTCTTCAAATGGGAACAGATGTAATGGGTAAAGAGAACGCTCTTCGTTATCTTCCTCTTGTAGCAACAATAGGTTTATTTGTTGGTATAGCTAACTTAATAGGTGTTATTCCAGGTTTTGAAGCTCCAACTGCATTTTTAGAAATGCCTTTGACTTTAGCACTTGTTGTATTTGTTTACTATAACTTTGAGGGTATCCGCCGTCAAGGTGTTATTAAGTACTTTAAGCACTTTTTAGGTCCAGTTTGGTGGTTATATTGGTTAATGTTTCCAATTGAAATCGTATCACATTTTTCACGTTTAGTTTCTCTTAGCTTCCGTCTTTTCGGTAATGTTAAAGGTGACGATATGTTCTTAATGGTAATCTTAATGTTGGCTCCTTGGATTTTACCAATGGTTCCATTTGCACTTCTTACTTTTATGGCCTTATTGCAAGCTTTCATTTTCATGATGCTTACATATGTTTATCTTGGTGGTGCAGTAGCGATTGAAGAACACTAGTAGTTCTATTTATGCAAAAAGATGTATTCGATAGAATTATAAACTTTTTGTTAGGAGCATCATGGGCGATTGTCCTGCTTGGTGCTCTGATTATTTTTAAAACTTTCCTCGTCCTAGGTTTAGGACTATCCATTTTTATCACAACTCTTTATATCTTTGTTTCACTTTTCATGATACTTGCTCTAGATGCCTTTTCTATAAACAGACAAAGACTGATTGAAGAGAAAAAACAGACAAAGCTTTTAGAAAAAATCTACTCTAAACATACTAAATAAACACTTTTTAAAGAAATAATTAGATAAAATAGATAATCAATTATTATTTATTTAAGGAAATCTATGTTTGAAGTAGTTATAGGTCTTGAAGTACATACGCAGTTAAATACAAATACAAAACTTTTTTGTTCGTGTCCAACGAGTTTTAATCATAAACAAAATACAAATACATGCCCAACATGTTTAGCCCTTCCTGGTGCTCTGCCGGTTTTAAATAAAGAAGTTCTTCATAAGTCTATTATGCTTGGAACAGCCATAGATGCAACAATAAATCAAACATCATATTTTGACAGAAAATCTTATTTTTACCCAGATTCTCCGACTGCATATCAAATAACGCAACTCTACACTCCAGTGGTAGAGCATGGAACACTCAAGATTGATTTTGAAGATGCAACTCATAAAATCATCCGTATAAATCGTGCTCATATTGAGTCTGATGCCGGTAAAAATATACATGACGGCGATATTTCCAAAGTTGATTTAAATCGCGCCGGAACTCCACTTTTAGAGATAGTTTCAGAGCCAGATTTAAGTAATGGTGAAGAAGTGGTTCTCTATCTTAAAAAACTGCATTCAATTATTCGTTATTTAGATATTGGTGATGCAAATATGCAAGAAGGCTCATTCCGTGTAGATGTAAATGTTTCTATTCGTCCAAAAGGCGATAAAAAACTTTATACGAGAGTTGAGATTAAGAATATCAACTCTTTTAAATTTATCCAAAAAGCAATTGAATTAGAAGTAGCCCGTCAGACTGAAGCTTGGGAAGATGGAACGTATGAGAAAGAAATTTGTCAAGAGACTCGACTTTTTGACCAAGTAAAACAAGAGACTCGCTCTATGCGTGGAAAGGAAGAGGCTGCTGATTACCGTTATTTTCCAGAACCTGACCTATTAAAAGTAAGTATTACTGATGCTATGTTAGAAAAATACAGCAAAATTCCTGAACTGCCAGATGAAAAAATGGCAAGATTTGTAAAAGATTACGGCATGAACGATTACAGTGCAAGTGTTGTAACTTCATCAGTTGAGATGGCACATTTCTTTGAAACAATGATGCAAGCAGGCATAACTGCTAAAAATGCTCTTACATGGTTGACTACAGAACTTCAAGGTCGTCTTAAAGGTGAAATGAATATTACTAATTCTCCTGTAGATGCAAAAAAACTCGGAAATTTGGTTAAGCGAATAGAAGACGGGACTATTAGTGGAAAAGCTGCAAAAGAGGTGCTTGATAAGCTTATGGAAGAAAACTTGGATGTAGATGCTGTTATTGATTCTCTTGGTTTAAAACAAATGAGTGACACAGGCGCAATTGAAGATATATGTAATGCAGTAATAAGTGCCAACCCTGAAAAAGTTGAACAGTATCAAAGTGGAAAAGACAAACTATTTGGTTTCTTTGTAGGTCAAGTTATGAAAGAATCAAAGGGCAGTGCTAATCCACAGACAGTGAATGAATTACTAAAATCTAAGCTGGGATAAATGGGTTTTTTTAGTCGCGTAATTGTTGATCTTGCCTATTATATTAATACGGCAGATGCATATCAACGAAAGAAGCGATTTTTTTATGACATCCTAGAAAA
>JAGXIA010000102.1 GCA_024635885.1 Helicobacteraceae bacterium
CACCGCCGTAGCACCTTGAGCCAACTGAAGCAAAGCAGGTAAAACTGTCTCTACACGTCTGTATGCATTAGTCATCTGTGCAACGTAACCGGAAAATTCCTGCCCAAGTGTCAGAGGCGTAGCATCTTGGGTATGTGTTCTACCTATTTTAATTATATGGTTGAAAGTTTTAGATTTTTTATCCAATTCTTCTCTCATGTGTTTTAATGCAGGCAATAATTTATGAGTTATCTCTTCAACAGCGGCTATATGCATGGCTGTGGGAAAAGTGTCGTTTGAAGATTGCCCCATATTACAATGGTCATTTGGATGCACTGGATCTTTTGAACCGATTACACCGCCTAAAATCTCAATAGCACGGTTTGAGATAACTTCATTAGCATTCATATTAGTTTGCGTGCCCGAGCCCGTTTGCCAAACAGACAGAGGAAAATGATCATCCAACTTTCCAGATGCCACTTCATCAGCTGCTTGCATGATAGCCTTGGCGATATCTGCATCTAACAAGCCCATATCCATATTAACTTTTGCCGCTGACTTTTTAACAATTCCTAAAGCACGAATGAGAGGCTTAGGCATAGTTTCTATTCCTATAGGAAAGTTCAGTAGTGAACGGGCAGACTGCGCTCCATAGTATTTATCGTCGGGAACTTTCAACTCACCAAATGAATCACTCTCTGTTCTGTAAGTAGGCATAATAGACTCCTTTTATTTTGCTAGTCTTTTTGTTTTTGTGGAGAAAAATCTATACTCTGAATAAAAGTATCAACTTCAGGCTGTTTTGTCTGAATTTTTTTCATTACATTTACAGGTCTGTCCATTTTATAAAGTTCAGTTTTTACGACATTGCCATCGTTATCATACCACTTTTGAGTTCCCTCTTTATAATTATTTTTATAAAAAACTTCACTGTAAAGCTTACCTTCATAAGTATACTCTTTTTGAAAGCCCTCTTTTTTATTATCTATATAAGGTACTACAAGTGCAAGTTTGGAATTTTGATAATACTCTTTTTGCAAACCCTCTTTTTTGTCATTAACATAAGTAACTATAGATTTAATTTTTCCGTCTCTAAAATATCTTGTCTCAACCCCGTCTAATTTACCGTCTTTATAGTACATATCTGCTAGCTTATAACCCTCTTTATCGTACCAAGTAAGTTTTCCATCTCTTTTGTCATTTTTATAGTTGACCAAGTAAGCCATTTTCCCCATTTGATAATAAACTTTTTCTAAGCCATGTTTTGTTCCAACTCTCTTGTCAGTATTAGTACCATCAATATAATTTGTCTCTGCTTTGAGTTCACCTTTGTCAAAATAGGTTTTTACAAGTTCTGCGCAGAGTGTTACATTAAATAGAGAGACTACAAGCAGTGTATTTAAATATTTGTTCATTTTAAAATTTCCTTGATTTGTAAAGTGAAGAAGTTTATTCTCATAAAAAGACATTTTTATATACTTTTATTAAAATAAAATTACTCCCCATAGAAGAGGAGTAGGAAAAAGAGGAAGGGTTACTTCCACCCTTTTGTAACAATTTCTTTCGATTTGGCATGTGGATATTTTTCTACTAACTGCTTAACAGATAGTTTTTGATCGCCGCCTCTCATGAAGTGTGCTAAAGTTACAGAAGCCCAGTAATCATTAGCGTACTCTGTATCTTTAAGTTGTAATGGTACACCTTTTTCATTAACAGTATGACAAGCAGCACATGTAACAGGACCTGCATATTCGCCATCTGGAGAATACTGAAGTGCTTGTTCATGCGTTGTAGAGTCAACTGAACGCTCTTTACCATCAAATCTTGTAGAGTATAAACCGTGTGTAGACTCATGACAAGTTTGACAAGCTATATCTCCATGACCTTTTGAGTATCTGTATAGAGAGTACTTGTTAGGTAAATCGATTGGGAAGTACTTTCCACCAGTTTCACTCTCAACAAATGGAGCAAGATGACAATCGGCACAGTGAGGCTCAGCTGCCGCTAACCACCAGTCATCACCACCAGATGCTGCTACATAAGGAACATCTCCGCCAGTAGGATGATTCCATGGTTTAAGATCTAAAGCACCGTCTTTACCAACATTTTTAACCAAAACAGCTGATTTATGATCTGCATAAAAACTAAGAACTTCATTTTTACCTGTTGTTTTAGGATCTGCAATTGCATTAAATGCTTTTGCATCACCACCTGAAATGGCATCTATTATCTCTTTAAGAGATTTATTTCTTAATGTTTTCCCTGATTGCGTACTATCGTCTTTAATATCATCATAGTTTTGCATAGCTTGGGCAACTTTAGTATGACAATTCGTACAATACAATCCTCTCAACTCACCAGCATCATTTCCATGTTCATCTTTTAATGCAACTTCATTCAACTGATATTTACCATATTCATTTAAGAAGAACGGTGGTTTAGCATTAGGGTTTGAGTGAGCGTCACGTCTTACATAACAACCACCGCCAGATTTTCTGATATCACCTTTGCTAAATCTACCTTCACCGTATCTATCTGTAACACGGAATGGATTTGAATCATCATTCATGCTAGGATTTTGGAAGTGAGTCGGGTGACAGCTTTGACATGCCTGACTTCTGCCGGCGCCATCAGGCATTGGAACCATTCCAAGGTGAAAACTATGAATCGCTTCACTTAAAGGTTTCGCTTTAACAGCTTTATATCCAGATGCAGTCGGACGAGGCTCTTGCAAGTTACCTGATACATTATCACCATGACAGTCAGCACAGTTAACCATACCAGTTGAACCAAGTCTATTTCCAGATGAATTATCTTTATAATCATTCAGGAATGTAGTTCCATGATGCTTATCATGTAATGAAAGAATATTGATTGAAGACTCAGCAAGTCTAGCCATGTATTCACTCTCATCAGGATATGATTTCCAGTATTTATATTCTCTATCACTAAAATCCATACCTTCATCTCTTGCCATTTGTGCTGCTTTACCATTTCTCGAGTGACAAGCATAACAGTTTGGAATATCCACTGGGTTGGTACCGAAGTAAGATACAGCATGGTCATTGTTATCTTTTACAGATTTACCGGTACGGTCATGCATCTCAACAGTTGAGTATTGAAAAGGTTGAAAATCTTTCTCTGTAACAGAACGGATAGTACCTTTTCTTGTAGAATCGTTAAATGCTGTAAGAGGAAGACCTAAAGCATCCCAAAGATGTGAAGCTGTAAGAACTAATTTAACATCTTTTACAGGAGGAACAAGAGTATCAGTAAAAACAATATTACCACCATTTTTTCCAACATAATCAAGATAACCGCCAGACACAGGTTTACCAGAAGGACCACTATCTATATTTACCGGAATGTTACGACCAATACGTAAGCGGTCTTTATCCGTAGCAGCAGCAGGTTTAGTCCCCTCTAAGTCTTTATAAATAAAAAGGTGATTCCAAACATAGTTTGCAACGTTATCACCAGGAGAGTCAAAGTGACCATCACCATCTGTATCTTTAGGTACAGACCAATACTTCATTTTATTACCTTCACTATAAGAGTTGTCTCTAGTGTAGTAGTAAAGTTTTATATCATCAGCTGGAGATAAAAGTTTTGGTAATTCTCCACTCTTTCCACTTGATACTGCCTGTGCCTGAATCGAGTTATATGGAGGAATTACACAACAGTAACTCATCTCAAAACCAACACAATGCATACCCAATTCGTAATTTATAAATACATTGTACTTATTTTTAGGCTCATACCCCTTTGTCTTATTTCCATTTACATCGACTTCAGTAAACGGTTTTAGTTTGTTAAGCTTAAACGGCGGATTTGTATCATATGCTAAAGCTGAAGAGACACTTATAGACATAAATGCAACTGACGCAGCTAGAGAAACTAATAATCTTTTCTTAAACATAGCTTTTTTCTCCCTTTTAATTCAAATTTGCAAGTAGTATTACATTTTATAATTTAATTGAATATTAAACAGATGGTAAATGAGCATAAAATTCAAGAATTTTCCTATAAGTTTTTCAAATATTATATTTATGTGATAAAACTAAATGACACAACTATGATTATGATTTGTTTGACTTATTATAAAAATAAATATTGTTAAATCTATGGATTAAACCTAATTATGATAATATTTCTCAAATTTATTAAGGAATCCACATGCCAACAATGGATGCAGCAATAGAATTATTTAAACTGGTATTATTCATGGTATTTGTGGCATCTATAGCCACTCAAGTATGGATAGCTTTTTTAGATGTTGCAGAGTACTTTACAAAAAAATTAAACAGATTCCGCCCCTTACCCTCACAAGATAAATTTTCAAGAATTGCTGTAGTAATTATGGCTAGTATACTTCTGGCTTTTAATTAGCTGCCGAGGCATACTATGAAGCCTTTATTTTTAGCCTTAAAAGTACACTCAGTTACTTTGGTGATAATTCACCGTTGAGAGAGCTTTTTACTTACTTTTTTGCGGTAAAAAAAGTATGAGAGAACGCGGAAGTCAGTTAAACCTACTCCAGACCTACCAATCATCCAAAACAAACTTCTTAGGCTTATCATCTTCAACTTTTTTAACCTCAACAACCTCATTTATTTCAGGCTCGATGACCTCAGCTTTTTTAGGCTTGTTTATCTGCTCTTCAAACTGAAGTTCCAAACCGTTTGAAGTCATCACAAAACCGTCCACTCTTATTTTTCCTTCGTGAATTTGGTTGTGGTGTTCTTTACAAAGTGGTATAAGGTTATGTTTGTTGTCTTTGTGGAAATGTCCTATAAAACCTGCTTTGTCTGCGAGTGAACGTTGTGAAATGTGGTGTACATCTTCTGCTACTGCGCCGCACATTATACATTTTGTCACATAGAGCTCTTTGTTGTATTTGCTTGTTTTTTTCTTCACAAGCAGTTCGAGCTCATCAAAATCATTTGAAAGACGTTTTCTAATTGTGTTTGCCGTGTCTAAAAAGTCGCTGTCCATGTGAAGTGATTTTGCAAATTCCAAACCATAGATACTGCTTCCGCTTCCCGATTGTAAGACTCTGTTAAACAAAAGTGCATCTTTGGCTTCATCGTACTCTACACTCAGGTGCAAATCTACAACATTCTTAAGCGTAGTGACTTCTTTCATAGTTGAGAGCTGGTGCAAGTGCGTTGCGAACAAAAAGAGTGAACGAAATTTTGCCAGTTTTATAATGGCACTTGCAACTATAGCCACACCTGAAAGTGTTTCTGTTCCGTGACTTATCTCATCGCCTAAAACTAAAGAACGAACTGTTGCACGGTTGAAAATATTTTTAAGTTCCAGCATCTCAACTGCAAAAGTTGAAAGCCCTTTTGCAAGGTTGTCTTTTGAGACAATTCTAGTAAAAAGAGAATCAAAAATACTAAACTTCATAACAGCGGCACTTACAAAAAAGCCTGACTGCGCCATAAGAGTTGCAATGCCTATACTTTTCATCAAAGAGCTCTTCCCGCTCGAGTTGATTCCATAAAGAAGTACACCGTTAATGTCATGTCCGTCATGTACACCAACTTCCAACATGACACTCTCAGGATGCGGTAAGTCCATATAGTCACGTTTACCCATGACTATGTCGTTTGGAACATAAATACCGCCTCGCTCTTGAACCTCTATAAGCGGATGTCGCAGTTGCATTATTTGCATGAAGTTTTCATCATCCTTCACATCAACTATCATTGGACGAGAATGCTGGTACTGCTGAGCCACTTTTGATGAGCTTACACCTACATCTAAGTCAGAAACATAGGCTATAACCCTGTCAAAAAGCAAAGAGTATCTTCGCTCATACACTCCCTGCAGCTGTATGTATTTCTCTTTTACCAAAGAGACTATTTTTCGACGGTTTTTCATTATGTTGTCAGAGAGTTTATCTGTTAATTCAGAAGTTATTTTTACGCTGTTCGTAAGCTTTTTGACATTGAATTTTTCAAATATTTCATCTTTTTTAAACTCGCCCTCTATCATTGAAAATCTATTTTTACTTAGAGAGATGTAATAGCCCTCTTTTTCCAGCAGTCCTAAACTTACTAAACGATTTGTACTTCCAGAACCATTAACCTCAAGTAGCTTTTCAATTTGAGCCATAATATCTTCAAAAGCTATGAGCATAGTCGTGTTTTCCTGAACTAATGTATCGATGGCTTCATCAACTCCGTTCATTAAAAAGTTCTCGTCTACTGTCGCGTTTGTAAAACGTCGTGAGACATCAAGGTCTATACTTTTAGTTATGTCTCTTAAAAACTCATCCACTTCAGTCTCATGAAATGGTGTTTTTTGAATCTTATGTTTTTTCACATACTGCATTAATTCTTTTACGCTCAGCATCGACTCAAAAATATGATTCATCTCAAAAGGATGAAGCCGTGCCAGATCAAGACGACGGGAGAGTCTTTGTAAGTCATATATCCCTCTCATCGTCTCATCCAAATATCTTGTATGGGAAGAGACTCTCTCGATTAGATTGTATCTTCTCTCAAGCTCGTCTTTGTCTATAATAGGGTTTAAAAGTCTCTCTTTAAGCAGACGCTTACCTATTGAAGTTGCACTTTTATCGAGCATTTTTAAAAGTGTGAACTCTTTTTTATCTTTGGAGATTATACCAACCTGCTCAAGGGCATTGTTTCCAAGGTACATAAAACGGCGGTTATCTATGAGGTTCGGACGGTCAAGTTTTTGAACTATGTGAATGTCGTGTTCTATTACAAAATGCACTAAAATAGCCAATGATTCTGTTATCATAGGGCTTCTTTCAAGGTCTAAATGCTCTATAGGGGAAAGAAGTGACTGAATCTGATAAACCCCGCGAAACAGCTCATTTTGAAATTCTATTTTTGGTCGTTCATTGTTCACGCTGTAGTGATAGTGTTCCGCCAGTTCTAAGTACTGCATCACATGTCTTTGGTTTGTTATGCCATCTAAAAATGTTATGACAACCTCAGAAGTCCTGTAAATATTTAAAAGGTTAAAAACTTCATCAAGGGCATAAGACGGGTCTTCACTTGTGCCATGTGTTTCATAAAGCCAGGTTTTTCCAGTAGTGACATCTATGGCAGAATAGCCTATAGTGTAAATATCTTTGTGCTTATCAACTAAAATCGAAACAATATAATTATCATCATTATCTACAATGTGTTCAAAGTTTGTACCCGGAGAGACTATTTGGGAAATATATCTGCTTATTTTAGGTGGATTACCCTTTTGTTTTACAACAATCACAGTATATTTTTGCTCTTGAATAAGTCTGTTTAAATATCGTTCAAACGAAACTGCCGGAACACCAGCTAAAAGTGGATTTTTGTCGGAGTTTTCTACAATATTTTTATTTTTCTTAGTAAGTTGTATATTTAAAAGTTCGGCAATCTCTTTTGCCTTACCTATTTGCTCATCATCATTATTTACTTCATAAACCTCGAAAAAAGTTCCTATTTCCATAAATATAACAGTATCAGTGCCATATTTTTCTTCGAAATATCTCTGCAATTCAAAATATGTTTGCGTTAAGAGTTTTTCTTTGTTGTTTAAAATAAAACTTACATCTGATGCTTGCATTAATAATTTTTCCATATATTTTAATAGTTGCGATTATAGCATAGATGATAATTTTTGTGTTAAAATACTCTTATGAATACTCTTGGTTGGCAAATTATTTTTATTGCAGTTGTACTTATTATAGCGATTATTTATAGGCTCTTGCTCTTAAAAAAAGATTTGCAGATAGCAAAAAGAAAAGAAAAGAAATTAGAAGCATTAAATTCTACTTTACAATCCAGTTTAGAAGAAATAACTTTGAATATGGAGCAGAAAAAAAGTCATCTCTTTCAACAATCAAAAATGGCAACAATGGGTGAGATGATGGAAAATATTGCTCATCAGTGGCGACAGCCTCTTTCCCAAATAAATTCTGCTGTGCTTCTCATAGATGATTCACTCTACGAAAAAAACTTTAAAAATATAACTATTGAAGAAAAACTCTTGGAAATAGAGTCTTTAACAAAATATATGTCTAAAACAATAGATGATTTTAGAAACTTTTTTGATGGAAATAAGGTAAAAGAAACTTTTTCTCTGAATGAACTTATAGCACAGTCAATATACATAGTTCAAGGCACTTTAAAATCGCATCATATTGAAGTTTCTTATGATTTAAATGAAAAGTTTATCTACTTTGGTTATCCAAGAGAACTACAGCAGGCAATTGTTATTATTTTAAACAATGCTAAAGATGCCTTCATAAGAAGAAAAATATTTACACCTAAAATAGTTGTAAATGTAACTAAAACCGCTAATGAGCATATAATCACTATATGTGATAATGCAAGAGGGATAAGAGAAGATATGTTAGAGAAAATCTTTGATCCTTATGTCACGACTAAGCATAAGTCCCAGGGTACAGGTTTAGGACTATATATTGCAAAGATGATTGTACATGAGAGTATGGGCGGGGAACTAACGGCAAGTAACATTTATGATGGAGCCTGTTTTGAAATTAAACTAAAGGAAGAGGATGGAGAATAAAAAGCCTTTTGATATTCTTTTTGTAGAAGATGAAGATGCATTAAGAGAAAATTATGTACGCTACTTAAAAAGACACTTTAGAAATGTTTATGAGGCTGAGGATGGAGAAAAAGCCTATAAGATATACAAAGAAAAGAAACCCCATATTTTAATAATTGATATAAACATACCAAAAATAAATGGCTTAGAATTACTGAGGAAAATAAGAGAATATGACCATACTACTAAAGCTATCATGCTAACAGCACAATCAGGAAACAATGATCTCTTAGAAGCAGTATCTTTAAAACTTACAAAATACCTCATAAAACCAGTCACTAGAGATGAACTAAAGGGTGCTCTTAATTTAGCAGTGGATGAGCTCTCAAATTTCGATGTTTTATCTAAAAAAATATTATTTTTAAAAGATCAATTTTCTTGGGACTATAATTCAAGAGAACTTTTTCAAAACAACGAACCTATAATTTTGACAAACAAAGAGAGAAAAATACTCTCACTAATACTTAGTAATATCAGCAAAACATTTACATATGATGAGATTATTTATTATGTTTGGGCAGATGATAATGATGAAGATAAATCAGATGCACTCAAAACAATTATAAAAAATTTAAGAAAAAAGTTGCCATACGACACTATTGTAAACGTGTATGGCAGTGGGTATAAGATAGAAATTACATAAATTTGCCTAATAAAGTATTTAAATTATAAAAAACTCACTACTTCCTCATTATTATTTGTTAGCATACATACATATAACTTTAAAGGAAAATCAGCCAATGAAATATATTTCACCGTTTTTAGCATCATCTCTTTTGATATTTTCACTAAATGCTTCTGAAGTAATCGAGCCAATTGCTACTCCTCAAGCACAAAGTGAATTTAAATACATTCAACCTGTAGCAGTCGAAGAAGCACCAATTCAAAAGGTAATTAAACCAGAACTTCTTGATACTGATGAAGATGGTGTTTTAGATATGGAAGATAAATGTCCTAACACGAAGAAAGGCGAAAGCGTAGATAAATTTGGATGTTTAGTTAAAAAAGACACCGATAAAGATGGTGTTCCTGATGATGATGACAAATGTCCCAATACCAGAGACGGCCTTGCAGTTGATTACAGAGGTTGTGAGCTAGACAGTGATGACGATGGAGTTGTTGATTCTAAAGACCAATGTCCCAACACAAGCAAAGAGTTTGTTGTTGATGGGTATGGCTGTCCTCAAACAGCAACTTTGAAAGTAACTTTTGAATCAAATAAATATGAGATATCTGATAATCTTATCAACCAACTCCAAGAATTTGCTCTTTTTCTTAAAGAAAATATAGGCTACCAAGTAATCATCTACGGTTATACGGACTCCGTAGGCAGTGCAAAAAAGAATTTAGAGCTTTCTCAAAAACGTGCAGACTCTGTTAAAGAAGCACTTGTCCGTTATGGCATAAAAGTGTCTAGACTTACGGCAATTGGAAAAGGCATAGTAAATCCTATTGCTGACAATAAAACCAAAGAAGGTCGCGCAAAAAATCGTCGTATTGAAGTTGATTTAATTCAGTAATTTATAGGGTTAAAGACTGGCACAAGGAGTGCTTAGTCTTTTCAGTAACAATAACTTTTAGAGAAAAATATATTATTAAATAGGACATATAAATGAAAAAAATATTACTACTTGCTTTATCAATAGTAACTCTACTTAGTGCACAAGACCTTGAGATGACAGTAAATGAAGTCTTATCTACAAATCCAATAATTTTAGAAAGATTAAAGAATTACAACGCAACTAAAAAAGATATAGACATAGCACAAGCTGGGTATTACCCTAAACTTGACCTTTCAATAGGTGCAGGATATGAGAATACTGACGGAACAGCTGGTGAAAATACTCCGGCTGGTAGACCAGTTAACTATAC
>JAGXIA010000103.1 GCA_024635885.1 Helicobacteraceae bacterium
GAAATAGAAGGCTTAAGCGTTGAAGAGATACAAGTTACTAAAAATAAAAGAGAGATTATTTACAATATTGTTTAAGCATCAATGAGTTGATGAGGCCTTATTACATTGTCATCAATCAGAGCTTTAATGAGTTTTTGTTTCCCTGCATAATGATTCATTGTCAAAGAAACAAACTTCTCATGTTTTGTTAGGTCTAAATTTATTTTATTTCTAGAAAAATAATCAAAAGCATTTTCAACTCTAAGTCCCATTCTGCACTCTGCAGGGACAACCAATTTTCCATCTTTAATAATTGTTCCGTTGATTATGCTTATTTTCATTATGTTTTAATCCTTACTGATATGAGGTGCGAGTATAAATGAATAAAATGTTAAAAAGATGGCAAAGTGTGTTAAAATTTCAATTATCCATATAAAGGCACAATATTGCAAGATTCACAAGAATATTTAGATAAAAAATCATATTTTGAAAACGTCATTACACTCTATGGGAGAAACGTTGTTATAGAAGTTTTACAAGACGACACTATAGACATCCACAAAATCCACATGGCAGACTCCAACAAAACTGACGGTGCAGTTGCTACTATTTTATCACTGGCAAAAAAAAGAAATCTTGAGGTTACTTACCATTCCAAACATGCACTGAGTCGTATCAGTAAAAATGCGAAACAAGATCAGGGTGTTGCCATAGACATCATTGCTCGTACTTATAAAAATGCAAATGAAATTACAAAACTGGACTCGTTTAGACTTATCGCCCTTGATGGTATTCAAAACCCTCAAAATCTTGGAATGATTATTCGTTCTTGTGCAGCGGGAACTATAGATGGAATAATACTTCCTAAAAAAAATAGTGCAAAAATTTCTCCGCTCGTTATTAAAGCCAGTGCCGGAACGCTCTTTAAACTGCCTATATATTTTTGCAATACCATAGATGAAGCTCTAAAAACACTGAGTGATACAAAGGTCTATATGCTATCTTCACATGCCAAACACAGCATTTATGATGTAGTTCCACATGCCAAGACTGTATTTGTTTTAGGCAACGAAAGCGAAGGTGTCTCTGCTGAAGTAGAAGCATTTTGTAATGACACGCTTAGCATTCCAATGAACAGAGGCGTTGAGTCTTTAAACGTTGCAGTAACTGCCTCTTTGCTAGCTTTTATGAAGTAATTTCCACATGTGCCGTGAGCAAAAGCGAGGAAATACTCTTGGGGTGCCAAGAACTGAAGTAGAAATATGACTTCTATAATATTTTCAGTTTTAAGCATATATATTTTTATAGCTCTAGGCTTTCTTGCAAAGATGAGCTTCAAAGAGCAAATCGATGATAAGACAATCACGCTCATCAATGTATATTTTTTACAAGTCTTTCTAACCTTCTGGGGACTTTTACTCCGCCCTATTGATGTTACCCTGCTCTACGCTCCAAGTATTTATTTGTTTATTGTGGCTATTGTCGTCATAGTCTCGGCACTCGTTGCAAAAAAGCTTTTCTCTGATAAAAAAGAGTACTCTATTGCCACAGTCGCAGCCATCATCGGAAACACCGGAAATTTAGGAATACCTATAAATATAGCCATCTTTGGCGAAGACTCTATTCCTTACACAACAGTTGTCAATCTGGTAAATGTTTTTGTAGTTTATACCATCGGTGTTTATTACTACTCTCGCGGGACTTTTGACGCTAAAACTTCACTGATGAACATTGTAAAACTTCCTATTCTTTGGGCGGCAATTATTGCAATTATTTTAAGCATTAACCATTACGAGCCTTCGCAGATTATACAAAACACTCTTATGATGGGAGCGTATGCTTCTATGACAATGCAGCTCTTTTTATTTGGAATTTATCTCTACGGTACAAAGATAAAAGAGATAAGTAAAACTTTGACTCTCTGGGTTATGAGTATTAAATTTCTCATTCTCCCGAGCATCACCTTTTTAATCCTCTACAACATTGAACTCGATTCGATGATAAAAGGGATTATTTTTATAGAACTTATGATGCCGCTGGCCATCGCAAATGTAAATCTGGCTTCGCTGTATGAGTGTTCACCGAGACTTGTAACGGCTCTGGTATTTGTGTCTTCTTTTATGTTTTTGGGTTTTATTTTTGTCGGGGTGTGGGTTTTAGGTTTTTTATAGACACTTTGTACTAACTATGAAGTCATAATCTCATACGGTCGTTTTATTTCATTTATCACATCATTTACACTCATATGACGAGATTTTCTTAAAAATTCTTTCCCTGCTAAAAATACTAATACTGTGGGAATTGTAAAAACACTATAGTACGCGGCAATATCTTGGCATGTGGAAATATCTATACTTACAATCTCAAACTCGCAAAAGTTTTCATTAATAGCTTCTAATAACTTTGGTTTCAAAGAATGGCACACATTACATGTTGGAGCAGAAAAGTATAGCATTACAGCCGTTTTGTCATTTATAAGCTTATCAATAGAATCTGTTGTTTGCATTCAGTGCTCGCCTAGTGAAATTGTATTTCCACATGCCAGACTTATTGGCATGTGGAAATGAAGATTATTGTATTTTTTCTAAAATACTCTCTACTGAAAAACCGAATTTTTCAAAAAGTTGTCCAGCCGGAGCTGAAGCACCGAAAGTACTCATTGCGATTACTTCATCAGCAAGCTTATACCACTCTAAACCACGGGCTGCTTCGATAGCTATTTTTTTAGTTTGAGGGTTAATAATAGAATCAATATACGCTTGGTCTTGTTCTATGAAAAGGTCATAACATGGAACTGAAACAACATTGACTTTCGTACCTTTACCGTTAAGCGCCTCTTTTACTTTCAGTGCCAGTTCAACTTCTGAACCTGATGCTATTAGCGTTATAGCAGCATTGTCATCGTGAGCTAAAAGGTATCCGCCCTTGCTTGCATCACCTGTTATGGCATGTGGAAGTACAGATAGGTTTTGGCGTGAGCAAACAAAAGCTGATGGAGATTTACTCATCTCTAGAGCGACTTTCCATGCTACAATGTTTTCTGCTCCATCAGCCGGTCTCCAAACATAAAAGTTTGGAAGTGCGCGAAACTGAGATAAATGCTCAATTGGCTGGTGAGTCGGTCCATCTTCACCAACACCGATGCTGTCGTGAGTCCATATAAAGAATTGCTGAATTCCTGTTAAAGCTGCTATACGAGCAGCAGGTTTGAGGTAGTCTGAAAATACAAAGAATGTAGCTGAGAATGGTAAAAGCGGACCATATAGAGCCATCGCATTTACAATAGAAGCCATTGCATGTTCACGAATACCAAAGTGAATATTTCTACCCTTTGGAAAAATACCCATATCATTCAGGTTAGTTTTATTAGACGGGCTTAAATCTGCTGAACCGCCTAAAAAGCTTGGAAGAGCTTTAGCGATTGCATTCATAATTTTACCGTTTGTATTTCTTGTAGCATCTGCTTTTTCAAAAGTTGGATATTCAATACGAGAAAAATCAGGATTTTGTAAAGCTTTTAAAGCTTCGTTTTGTTCCATTAAAGGAAGAGTTTTTTGTCTGTGAATCCATTCACGTTCCAATAAATCTCCATCTTCTATAGCGCATCTAAATCTAAGCATTACATCTTCATCTACATGAAAACTTTTTTTCGGATCAAATCCACATGCCGTCTTTGCCTCAGCAATAATCTCTGCGCCAAGTGGAGCACCATGAGCGTGGTGGGAACCTTCAAGTTTACCTGCACCTTTTGCTATGACAGTATTTGCTATGATAATGGTAGGCTTTTTATTAGCTTTTGCAGTTGTAAGAGAAGTGTCAATCTCATCAAAATTATGACCGTCACACTCTAAAACATCCCAACCTTGAGACTCAAAACGACCACGGATATTTTCACTTATGCTTAAATCTGTTGAACCCTCGATAGTAATACGGTTTGAATCGTAAATAACTATAAGATTATCAAGCTTATTGTGTCCTGCAATAGAACTAGCTTCGTAGCTTATTCCCTCTTCTAAATCGCCGTCTCCACATAAGCAGTACACATTATGGTCAATAAGTTTAGCAGTTTCAGAATTAGTCTGAGCACCGACAAATTTTGAAGCCATAGAAAAACCGACAGCATTAGCAATCCCTTGACCTAGTGGACCAGTTGTAATCTCTATACCTGCAGTATGCCCATACTCCGGATGACCGGGAGTTTTGGAGTCTAATTGACGGAAGTTTTTAAGATCATCTACTTCTAAGCCGTATCCCCAAAGGTAATACAGTGAATAGATAAGACCTGTTGCGTGTCCGCCTGAGAACACTAATCTATCACGATTAAGCCAATCTGGATTTTTAGGATTATGATTTAAGTGCTCGCTTAAAACTACTGCGATATCTGCAAGACCCATTGGGGCGCCCGGGTGACCTGAATTTGCAGCTTGAACCATATCTGCTGCTAAAAATCTTATACTATTTGCCATCTTTTGACGCATTATATTACTCATACTTTTATTGCCTTGTTTTAGTTTTTATGTCTGTTTATATATTTTGTAAGAAGTGGTGAGAGTTCATTTTTTAAATTCTCATCAAAACCATTTAACTCTTGTATTAGTTCATCAGCTAAATCATTAGCTTGGCTCATTGTCTCATCAAGACCAAGTATAGTAACAAAGCTGTTTTTCTCTTCATCATTATTTGTAAGTTTCCCGGCTTCTTCACAACTTAATGTAACATCCAAAACATCATCCTGGATTTGGAATAAAAGACCTAGTTTTATACCAAAGTCATAAAGTTTCTCACCTAATTCTTCTTTGCCAACTATAATTGCGCCCATCTTAAGTGAAGCCGCTATAAGTTTTGCCGTTTTATTTGTATGCAGAAATTTTATATCTTCCACTTGAAGTGGTTTATTTTCAAAGAAACAATCAATTGCTTGACCTAAAACCATACCATTTAAACCGCCATTGCCTGCTAACTCTCGAATAAGTCCAACTCTAGTGTAGTCTGAAAATGGTGCATTGCTTAAAACTTCAAAAGAGTAAGTATTAAGCGCGTCTCCAACTAAAATAGCTGTGACTTCGTCAAACTCAATATGGAGTGTTAGCTTACCTCGACGTAGGGGAGAATCATCCATTGCAGGCAAGTCATCATGAATAAGAGAATAAGTATGAAGAAGTTCTATAGCGTAAGCCGCATGCATAGCTCCCTCTTCTAAAAGAGGGTTATAAGAGTTTACAACGCCGAGTAACAGAGCAGGTCTAAACCTCTTTCCACCAGCTACAAGCATCTGCCTAAGAGCTTTCTCATAGGTGGGGTGTATACTCTTTGACACTGGTAAATTTTCTAATAAAAAATTCTCAAACTTTTGCATGTGGAATTTTATCTAATTTATTCGTACAAAAAACTGAAAATTCTCTCTCTCAAAGAGTAAAGATGCATAATCTTTAAAATCTGAAATATTCTCAATTATATCTTGTTGATTTTTAACATTTTTTCCATTAACTTGCAGTAATCTGTCTCCAAGTAAAAGCCCATAATTATGTACATTCTCATTAATTTTAATGATGTATAAATCTTCATCAAAAAGCCATCCGTATTGCTCTAAAAAAGTATCACTTTTGTAACCGCCGCTGTATCGTTTTTTACTGCTTACTATGATACTGAGTATTTTTGAGCCGCGTTTTATTTTTACTTTATGAGTAGAACCGACTTTTGCAAATAGGATATCTCTCATTAAAGAAGCGCTGTCTTGTACTTTTTTACCATCTAAAACTAATATGCAGTCATCTTTTTTAAATGGATTATTCTTCATAAAGGGGTCAACAGCAGATAGAATCACAAGATTGTTTTCATCTTTCACTCTTATTCCAATATCGGCATAAGCTGTGTCTTTGCTTGTTAAAAATCTTTGTATGTACTCTTTTTCTATTATGCCTCTTGGGGTAACTATACCTTCTAGACCACAGCAACTATTTGTTAGTAAAGCAGGTGCATGAAGAACTTCACTAAATGTAGCAAAACTGTTTAGCCCTATCTGTTTTTTAAGAATTCTGCCTTCTATTGCTGTTGTTTTATCTACAGATACTTTGCCTAAAGAGAGGTTATTATTAATTGTAAAAGGGTAATCAAAACATTGTTTGTCTTCTATTAAATATAAAGACAGAAATGGGTCATGTTTAATAATCTTGGCATGTGGAACCGTGCGAGAAAAAATAAGTCTTCTGTTTTTATCTACGGGAATTTGGAGGGTTTGATTTACTATTGAATTTGAGTCAATGATTTTTTGTTTGCAAGCCTCATATCCACCTTTGCAGGAGGCTTGAAGATTGAACAGTACAAAGGTAAGAGCTAAAAGAACTCTTAACACTTATTTATTACCGAAGGGGTTTATGCCGCCTAGCATACCCATAGCACTATTTTGCTGATTTTGCTGAACCATCTTGTTGGCATCATTTATGGCACCCATAAGTAAAATTTGCAGTGAAGCTTTATCGCTAAGCAGTGAATCATCTATGATTAAATCAATGACTTCCCCTTTTCCGTTTATGCTGACTTCAACCAAGCCTCCGCCACTCTTAACACTAAAAGTTTTAGATTCTAATTCGGCCTGAAGTTTTGATGCATTTTCTTGCATTCCCTCAAGCATTTTACTCATATCGCCAAGATTACCAAACATGACTTAGATGCTCTCAGCCACATAGTCTATATTATTATCGTCATTCAAGATGACAACTTTAGGTTTGTAGGCTTCTAAATCTTTTTCATCATAAGTAGCATAAGCAACAATAATTACTTTATCACCCTTATGAACTTTTCTAGCAGCTGCACCATTAAGGCAAATATCTCTCTTTCCACGTTCACCTAAAATGATGTAAGTTGAAAATCTTTCACCATTGTTAACATTTAGTATTTCAACTTTTTGTCCGACTCTCATCTTAGCAGCTTCCATAAGCTCTTCATCTATAGTAATAGAGCCAACATAATTTAAATTAGCGTCAGTTACTGTAGCACGATGAATTTTACTATAAAGCATCTCTATTGTCATAAAGTTTTCCTTATCTTCCCATCTGCTTTTTCATGTCAGCTGGAGTTATTGCTGTATCCCATAATTCGGAATCTATTACATATTCTTCGACTACATTTCCACCAATAATATGCTCTGCAACGATACGGTCAATTTTTTCTTTTGTAAGTCCGGCATACATTGTATGTCCAGGCTCAACTAACATAATCGGACCTGCATTACAACGGTTCATGCATGAAGTACGGATTGGCTGAACTGTTCCCATAATACCCTCTTTCATTAATGATTGAGCTAAATGTTGAAAAAGGTCTTGCGTCTCGGCTGTTACACATGACGGTTTTGGCATACCTGGAGGAGCTGATTGCTCACACTTGAATATGTAAAATGCTGGTTGAGGAATTCCCATAAAATATAGTCCTTGAATTTTTTAATGAAATTATAGCAAAAAATCATCTACTAATTCTCACTCATTAAAATAAATTTATATCTTTAAGCTTCTATGCAACTTTTTAGGTACAATACGAGTAAATTAAATTATGAATAGGAAGCTTTTTAAATTGAAAAAAATTATACTTTTCTTACTATTTTTCACTTCTTTATACTCAGATGCCAAGGTCTACATAGGTTCCAACTATGGGTATAATTATGAAAAATTTGACGATGATACAAATGCGGAAAGTTCAACAGAGATTGCAAAAATAAAAATTGCTTACGGTGATAGAGAATCTTATGCAATAGAGTTTTCATTGGACTATATAAACAATCAATCAAATATATTTTCAGATAATGATAGTGAAAAATATGGGATGAATGTTGAATTTGTCAAAGCATTTGACTTTGATATATATGTAAATCCTTTTTTTAAGGCTGGATTTGGTGCTGGATTTCTAGATATAGATAGAGAGTTACAAAAAAAGCTAAACTATGGCACACTCAACCTTGGTCTAGGTATGTTTATACCTATTAATGAACACTTTGATTTTGAGCTTGGGTATGACTATAAATCTATATCTTACGAAAGCATAGATACTATAGTAGACGAAGTACGCTTCTCATCCAATGCAAATACAATTTACTTTGGTTTCAACGTAAGATTCTAGGAGAATTCAATGAAAATAATTAAAAGCTCTTTTTTAATACTAATAGCAACTTTCTTTATATCGTGCGGGGATAATAGTGATGCTCCAATTATCGCAGATGTTGAGAGTTTAAAAATTAATGAGTCAAATGTGAGTATGTATTCTACAGATGATAACATGAATCTGACCGCTACAGTTTATTATCAAGATGGTTCAACCGCAGATGCAACAGCATTTGTTGCCTGGAAAAGTTCAGATACGAATATAGCCAATGTATCTAATGGCAGTGTGACAGCTGGTTCTACAAATGGTGGTGATACAAACATTACTGTAAGTTACGATAATATTAGTAGTTTACCCACTCCTCTAAATATAATAACATTAAATGATTATAATATATCTATGATCGATGCAGACGCAAACACTACTGGAACATACTCACTTATAGCGACTGCTAAATTTGAAGATAATGTGACTAAAGTTATAGAAAAAAATATAGTTTGGGATGTTAATAACAGTGCAATAGTATCAGGAACAGGTAGTTTAACTATGGTACAGATAGTATCAACTGGTGATACAAATATTACATCAATACTATTTAATGATGTTAATATGACTAAAACTATTATTTACACCGTAAACTAAGATAAAACTTTTTAAGCCTAAGCATTAGGCTTAAAACAATAACCTTATTATTGAATATTTAAAAGTTCTCTAACAACTTCTCTGTCGTCAAAAGGAAACTTTTGGTCGTATATGATTTGAAATGCCTCATCGCCTTTTCCTAAAATAACAACTACTTGCGCCTCTTCTTGATCGTCCAGTGCCATTTGAATTGCTTTTTTTCTATTTAATTCAACTATTACATTTGTCTGATCTTCTATTCCACTCAGTATATCTTCTATAATTAATGCAGGGTCTTCATTTCTTGGATTGTCACTGGTTATGTATATTTTTTTGGCAAGACTTGCAGCAACTCTTCCCATTATAGGTCTTTTAGTTCTATCTCTGTCTCCGCCTGCTCCAAATACTACAAGTAACTCTTTTTCTTTTAATGCATTTAAAACCTGTTGCATTCCATCGGGAGTGTGTGCAAAGTCAACGATTACATTTGGAAGCTCGCAGACTTGTTCCATTCTGCCGCTAACACCGGCAAAGTTATCTACAACTTCCGCTATTTCTTCTAATTTTCTGCCTGTTAAAATATGAGCAGCGCCTATGGCTGCCATTAAATTATAAAGATTAAAAAAACCATGAAGCGATGCAGTAAAGGGGACAATTTCTTGAAAATGCTGAATTATTCCACTTGAAGCATCATTGAGTGAGTATGCCATTAATCTATATGTTGCAGGATTTTCTATGCCGTAAGTAAAAGTATTTTTTATGTTAAAAGATGCTTTAGGTTCATCTTTATTAATTAACTTTTTGCCAGTATCTTGAAAAAAGCTATTTTTAACAGATATATATTCAGCTAAGGTTTTATGATAATCTAAATGATCTTGAGTAATATTTGTTAGAATTTTGAGTTCAAAATTAAGTCCTTCAACTCTTTTTTGAACTATGGCATG
This sequence comes from Helicobacteraceae bacterium, assembly GCA_024635885.1. Taxonomy (GTDB): domain Bacteria; phylum Campylobacterota; class Campylobacteria; order Campylobacterales; family Sulfurimonadaceae; genus Sulfurimonas. The sequence continues at coordinate 9,636 of JAGXIA010000103.1, forward strand.
TGAGCTTACTTCCATAATGAAAAATTCACATCCAGCCAATACTGCCTGATATATATGCTTATAGGTATTCAAAACCGAGGGGGTAGTAAGCGATTTACCTTCTACGACTTCATCATTCATAAAAAGTCCGCGTGTACCCTGCATAGCAACCTTATAGTTCATATCAAGCAAAAAAGAATATAGAGCACTTGCTGTTGTAGTTTTTCCGTTTGTGCCTGTAATTCCAACAATTTTTATTTTATCTACACCGAATAACTCGGCAATATCTTCAATTTTTACAATTGAATGAGCACCATTATCTTTGGCATTTTGAAGGTATTTTTCATTTTGAGTTGTTAGGACAAATGCAGTATTTTTATCACAATCTTTTGAGTTTTCACTTACATATAAGTAGTTCTGGTTTGCTAACTCAATTTTCAATTATTTCTGCCTTTGGCTAACTTTTTAAGTAATTTATTCAGTAACTCATCACTTGGATACACACTCAGTGCACTTTCTAAATATGTAAGTGCCATCTCCGCAAATCCATTGTCTATTAAATTATCTAAAAAATCTAAAAAATCTTCTTTTTTGGTAATAATCACACGTGTTGAAAACATTATATTTTCAAACGTCTCTTTAAAACTTTTGCCACCATTAATAATATCTTTAAAATCTTGATAAAGGATACCATCCTCCAACTCAAGTCTACTCAGTAAAGGCTCAGCAAAAACCTCACTCAGTTTTTCTAGACTGCCATCCAGATCATGTAATATATCATTCATAATCTGATCAGCTTCTTCTTTATCACTCTCTTTTAAAATTTCATAATAATCAAATAAAGCTTCTGCTCCACCTTCACCGCTTAGAGCCATCTCGGAGAGTATTACTCCGTTGTATGCCTCTTTAGAATTAGGGTAATTTTGCAAAACCATAGCAAACTGTTCCAGTGCACTTTTATACTCTGATTTAGTGAAGCTGTCATTTGCTTTGCTTAAAATTTTATGTTTACTTATACTGCTCATGTTTTTACTTTTTATAAATTATCTATATCGTTTTCCATGCCAATTGGTACGTTAACAACACAAAGTTCTGGATGAATATCCATTCGAAGTTGTCTTTCAACCCCATACTTCAATGTGCTGCCACTACTTGAACATCCAACACATGCACCTTTTAATTGAACATATACTTTTGCATTTTTCACAGTTATAAAATCAATGTCTCCGCCGTCTAATGCTAATGACGGACGTACTTTATCTATAACATTTAAAACCGGAGTCATTAATTCTTCGTCAGAAAATGGAATCATTACTATCCTTTAAAATAATATACTTATTTGATTATCATAAAATATGACAAAATCGCTTAACAAACCATAAAAAATATAACTAGGTTTTCTATTTTAGTCTAGCAAAGAAAGTATTTCGTGTACATACCTCGGTTTTCTCATACCAACAAGTATATAATCAATACAATTAGTCTGCATTAAAAACCTCAAGGAATACTCTTGAATTGAACCATGACTCTCTTTTAGTAACGCTTTAAATTTAACTCTTGTATTTTTGGAACATTCAAAGGCTACCATATTTCTATATTCTTGTAAAAAAAGATCTATAAAGTTGAACATAGTCTCTTTATTTTCTTCATTAAGAACTTCTAGAGACTTTACTATGTGCGGTATAATCTGAGAATACAAAAATGAATCATAATCTCCAATCCAACCAAACTTATGTTTATTATCGTCTAATTGTTCTAAAAGATTAAACAGAGGTCTTAATAATTCATTGTCACTTACTTCCATTAATTCATTAAAATGATTATCGTATTCCCTGCTTTCGTCATAGTCTGCCAGCCTATACATTAAGCCTTCATACTCTGCATTTAAAGGTCGGTTTACAAGAACTCTTATTCCCTGGTCTTTAGCCCATGAAGCACATTTCAATCCATCTTGTTCAAGTAGATTTATTGGAAGTTGTATTGTAGAAAATCCATGTTTTTCATTTCCAACTTCCTTCGCCGCATCTTCAGCCAAGGTCAGCAAGTCTTCATAAGGCAAAAATTCTTCATGATTACTTTTTTTTGAAAAACTGTTTGAACTAATACCATACGAATTAATTCTACCGTTTTGAACTTCTAGTTCAAGTCCCATAAAAGCATCAAACAGCCTTTTATACATTTCATCTAATCGTTCGTCTTTTTCAATCCCTCTGTTGATTGCATCTAAAAGATAATACTCCGGATTATGTATTAAATAGCAACCCAGTGATTTCATCTGCAGTCTTTGAAGAGTTTTAGTAAGTTGATCATGCATAAATGACTGAGAAATTGAATGGAAACAATCTTCGCTGTATTGCACTACCTCTTCAAAAGGAGTTTCTTTATGTATCTGCATGTTAGTGTTTTGAATATAACCAAATTTACTGACAATTTCTATCTCAGCTTTTATATCGTCATCGAAAGTACTTAAAGCCAAAGCGATAGCTCTCTCAGCGCCGCCATCCATATAATTTGATGAAGTATCAATCATTGTAATGCCAGACGTTACAGCTTCTCTTAAACTTGCGATATGCTGGGGATTTTGATCACTTATTCTATAAGTTCCAAATGCAAAATTACTCATTATTAATTAATCCTGTGTAAATGAATTCATGCTCAAGTAGTTTGGCATGTGGAAACTGTTTTGAAGGTTTTTAAAGGAGGTTTAAAGGATGAAGCCGAAGCTCCAATCTCTAAATGTATAGTATTATACTAATTCGATAAATGCCATAGTAGTTGCATCACCACGACGAATACGAGTTCTATTAATTCTTGTATAGCCACCTGGACGATCAACGTACTTAGGAGCTATTTCATTAACTAATTTCTTTGTTGCTTCTTTACTTTGAAGCGCCGCGAATACTGCTCTATGAGCATTTGAATCATTCTTACCAGCTGTTGTGATAAGTTTTTCAACATAAGAAGCAAGTTCTTTTGCTTTTTCAATAGTAGTCTCTATTTTACCATGTTCTATTAACGAAATACTTAGGTTCATAAGTAGCGCTGCACGATGTGAGCTTGTACGACCTAGTTTACGGTATCCATGACGATGTCTCATCTGTAAATCCTCTTGTTAAGCTTCTTTAGCTTCTATTTTCTTTTTTAATGCTATTACAACATCATCTGCAAGGTCAGCGCCAACTGCAAAACCGAACTCTTGTACTTTATCTACGATTTCATCGTATGATTTTTTACCCAAGTTTTTAACATTTTTAAGATCGTTAGTACTCATAAGTACTATCTCACCAATCAGTTTAATACTTGAACGGTCAAGGCAGTTAAAGCTACGAGCACTTAATCCTAAACTGTCAATATTTGTAGTTAACTTTTTAAGATCAGGGTTCTCTTCTACTCTCTCTATTGCTACAGGAGCTTTGATACTAATTTCACTGTTAAATACTGCAAGTTGCGCATACATAACTTCTAATGAATTTCTAAACGCATCTACTGGAGAAATTTGTCCATCAGTTTTAATGTTTATTACAACTCTTTCAAAGTTAGGGTTATCTGCTACAAGTACATTTTCTATCTTGTAAGTTGCACTACGAACAGGAGTAAAATAAGCATCTAGTGCTATATACCCGTCTTCTAGTTCATCATGAGTATCTTCACTGGCTACATAACCGATACCTTGAGCAATTTTAAGTGAAAAATTCAAAGTTGAATCTTCATTTAATGTTGCAAGATGAGCATCTGGAGTAACAATTGCTACTTCATCACAGTTTAAATCTGATCCTGTAATTGTACAAGGACCAGTAAAGCTGTAGTTGATTTCTGTTTCAGTAGCATCACCATTAAGCTTAAAGCGAATCTCTTTAAGATTTAAGATAAAGTCTGAAATATCTTCAAGCATGCCGCGAACTGAGTCAAACTCATGTTTAGCACCCTCAATTTTGATAGCTATTGGAGCATAACCAACTGAACTGCTTAATAAAAAACGGCGAAGTGGATGAGCTAATGAAATAGCATAACCTGTTTCAAAAGGGAATGCCATTATATTAGCTTCATTCTCACTAATTTGTTCTACCTCGAACTCTTGTGGAGTAAGTGGAGTAGTTTTGATTTTTTTCATTCGTACGCCTTTTTTTTAATTACTATTTCGAGTAAAGTTCAACGATCAAACGTTCTTCAACAGGAATAACAACTTCTTCACGCTCTGGTAAACGAGTAAAGATACCAAAAACTTTTTCAGCATCAATGTCTATCCATGGAGCTAAACCAGTTTGATTAGTCAACTCTATAGCACGAACAATTTGTACATTTTTCTTGCTTGATTCACGAACTTCTATTTTCTGACCTGGTTTAACACGGTAAGAAGGAATATCAAGTTTTTTGCCATCTACTAAGAAATGACCATGTGTTACAAGTTGACGAGCAAAACGACGAGTTGAAGCGAAACCCATACGATAAACAACGTTATCAAGTCTGCTTTCAATTAAAGTAATTAGGTTTGTACCAGTATTACCGTCTCTTCTTTTTGCTTCAACGAATAGCGCACGGAATTGCTTCTCAGAAACACCATACATGAATTTCGCTTTTTGTTTTTCATTTAACTGTAAACCATACTCAGAAACTTTCTTACGACGCTGACCATGTTGACCAGGACCATAAGGTCTTTTTTCTAATGCAGATTTACCTGCTAAACGACGCTCACCTTTAAGGTTAAGACTAACACCAAATCTTCTTTCGATTTTTTCTACTGGACCTCTATATCTTGCCATCAGTAATCTCCTTAAACTCTACGACGCTTAGGTGCGCGACAACCGTTGTGTGGTAATGGTGTAACATCTTTCATAAATGTAACACGAATACCTTCGATAGCACCAACAGCTTTAGTTGCAGTCTCACGACCTGAACCAGGACCTTGAACTTTAATACCAAGTTCTTTAATACCATGTACTTGAGCTTTAGCTACTGCATCTTCTACTGCTGCTTGAGCCGCAAAAGGAGTAGATTTTTTAGAACCCTTGAAACCAAGACTTCCAGCTGAACTCCAAGCAATCATGTTACCCATTTCATCTGTAATTGTTACAAGTGTATTGTTAAACGATGCAGATATGTGGCAGATACCACGTGCAATATTTTTCTTTACTACTTTTTTTCTAACAGCTTTTCTCTTTGCCATATACTAATCCCTTACGCTGCGCCGACAGTTTTACGTTTACCCTTACGAGTACGCGCATTTGTCTTTGTTTTTTGACCACGACATGGAAGACCACGACGGTGACGTAGACCACGATATGAACCTAAATCCATAAGTGCCTTAATATCCATAGCAACTTTTTTACGAAGATCACCCTCTACCATATGGCTAGCGCGAATCTCTGCAGTAATAGCTGCTACATCTGCTTCGTTTAATTCGAAGATTCTTTTGTTATAGTCAATACCAGTCGCGTCTAAAATTAGACGAGAAGCATGTAGACCAATACCATAGATGTATGTTAGACCATACTCTACTCTTTTCTTTTTAGGTAAATCAACACCAGATATACGAGCCATGGTTATCCTTGTCTCTGTTTATGTTTTTTAACTTTGCAGATTACTCTTACAATGCCTTTTCTCTTAACGATTTTACAATCGTCACACATCTTCTTAACTGAAGCTCTTACTTTCATTGAAAGTCCTTATTCATTTATCTCACAAAATTTGAACATGTCCGAATTTTTGCTGAGTCACTAAAGCTACACCCACCGGGTGAGAGGGGAAAACCCTCTAATAAGCTTAACTATTTCTTTTTTGTTCATCTTTGCCGCATGTAGGCTAGCAATATTAATGCTTGCCAATACTTTTATCTATATATCATATATAAAGGTAAAAATACTCAACTATTATGTTAAAACAGCAAAGCGGATGAGGATTGTATCCAAATAAATGTAAAAGATTTATTAA
>JAGXIA010000104.1 GCA_024635885.1 Helicobacteraceae bacterium
AAAAAACTGATAGAAGGGGTAAAAATAACCTTTAAATCTTTCACTACCTTGGGTGTAGGATTTATATTTTTCTTTTATTCCATAGAAGAACTTCCAACTGTCGCTCTTTTTAGTCTTGGTGAACAACTCGAATGGTTTAAAGATAAAGCTATTATTATAGCGCTTGTAATGCTTTTGATTATCTTTATTTTTGCAGTCATAGATCTTGTTATTGTTAGAAAACAGTATTTTGATGGTCTTAAAATGAGTAAACAAGAGATAAAAGATGAGATGAAGAATATGGAAGGTGATCCAATGATTAAAGGGAAAATACGCCAAATCCAGATGGAAGCATCAAAAAAAAGAATGATGGCAGAAGTACCAAATGCAGATGTTGTTATAACCAACCCAACTCATTATGCCGTAGCAATCAAATATGATGAAGAGAAGTCTCATGCACCAATAGTTGTTGCCAAAGGAATGGATAATATAGCGCTGCAGATAAAAAAGATTGCAAGAGAGAGCAATGTACATATAGTACAGAATCCACCTTTGGCAAGAAGTTTATACGCAGAGGTAGATATAGATAAACCGATTCCAGAAGCACTTTTTGCAGCAGTTGCTGAGGTGCTCGCTTATGTTTATAAAATGAATAGAAAATAGAATAATTGTATAATTGCGATAATATTAAGAAGTAAAGAGATGTTTTATGAGTGAGATTATACAAAGAATTAGTGAAGCGAATCATGTGGTTGTTATTGCTCATATGAATCCTGATGCAGATTCACTAGGCAGTGCCAGTGCTATGTATACCTATCTTTTAACGCTTCATAAAAAAGTTTCATTTTTTTGCGTAAGTAAAAATATAAATAAAAAATTACTTTTTTTGCCTTGGACTGAAAAAATAAGAGATTCATTTCCAGCCTCTGCAGATTTAGCTATTGCACTTGATTGTGGAAATAAAACCAGACTCGGAGTGGAGTTAGAATGTGACTTGATCAATATTGACCATCATTACAGTAATGACAGGTTTGGAGAGTACTGTTTAATAGACAGTAGTTGCATTAGTACGACACAAGTTTTGTACAATTTATTTAATGAAAATAAAATAAAAATAAATAAAAAGATGGCAACATCTTTATACGCCGGGCTTTTAGATGATTCAAACGGCTTTATGTCTGATGATGTCGATGGCACAACTTTTGCTCTTACTAAAGAGTTAATAGATGCCGGTGCTGATTATAAACTGTGCAATAAATTTATCATGAAATACTTATCGCTTGGAGCGTTTAGGTTAAAAGCAATCATGCATAAAAACATGATCTTGGCCCATGATGCTAAAGTAGCAACTTTTTGTGTGACAAACGACGATATGAAAACAAGCGGAGCAGTTGGAGAAGATTGTGAGTATGTTTTAGAAGAATCGCTTTATCTGCCGAGTGTAGAAGTAGCACTTTTACTCAAACAAAACTCTGACTTTAGTGTTAAAGGCTCTCTACGTTCAGACGGTGCCGTAGATGTTTCTAAAATAGCATCCATATTCGGTGGTGGCGGTCATGCAAGTCGGGCAGGATTTATAATTAAGAATGTTGCAACACTCGAAGAAGAAAAAACAAAAATTTTAAAATTAATTTATAAGGAAATGTAGTTGAGAAAAAGTAAAAACGGATCGTCATTAGGGATTTTATTAGTATTGGGTGTAATCATAGGTGGAATTATCTATCTTTATAATTCTACACTATTTGAACGGGATGTACCAGTCATAGAACTCCATAGCAATGATTATTGGAACCTCAAAGATCCACTTAAAATTACCATAAATGATGACAGTGGAGTTAAATCATACAAAGTTACTTTAAAAACGGCAGATGAGGAGAAACCTCTAAATTATGAACAGTTGTTAGAACCTTTAAAATCAGTTAGTGTTGATCTTGAACCTATACAAAGTGCTTATTCAATGAAAGACCAAAGCATCAAGATAATAATTGAAGCTACGGATGCAAGTAAATGGAACTTTTTTAAAGGCAACAGCATAAAAAAAGTATTTGAGTTAAAAATAGATAAAATAAAACCAAAAGTAAATATTATTGGCAATTCTTATAAAATAACAAAGGGCGGTGCTGCTATTGTAGTTTTTAAAGCAACAGATGATAATTTAAAAGATGTTTACATAGAAACAAGTTTTGATAAACAGTTTAATGTTCAGCCATTTTATAAAGAAGGCTATTATATTTCTTTGTTAGCATGGCCGGTTACAGAAAATAGTTTTAAAGCAACAGTTGTTTCTACAGATAGAGCAGGGAACGTAACTAAGAACTATATTCCTTTATATCTAAAAGAGAAAAGCTATAGAGTTTCAAACATAAAAATAAGTGACCAATTTTTAAAAGGTAAAATTGCAGAACTTGCTCAGCAATTTGAGGAAACACAAGGCATTGAGAATTCATTGGAACAGTTTAAAATTATAAACGAAGATGTAAGAGCTAAAAATGAAACATTGATTCATAAGGTCACTTCAAATATACCTGATGTTATGGCAAAAGATTTTACAATAAATAAAATGTATCCGCTTAAAAATGCACAAGTAGTAGCAAATTTTGGTGATTATAGAAAGTACTCTTATGATGGGCACTATATTAGTGAGTCATATCATTTAGGTCTGGATTTAGCAAGTAATGCTATGGCTGAAATAAAACCACAGAATAGTGGAGATATTTCTTATTCTGACTTTAACGGACTGTATGGAAATATGCTAATAATTCACCATGGTCTAGGACTTTATACTTTATATGGACATTGTTCAAGTGTAAATGTAAACCGTGGAGACTTTATAAATAAGAATATTAATATAGCCAATACAGGCAAAAGTGGCTATGCTATGGGTGACCATTTACATTTTGGTGTTCTAGTTCAAGGTATTGAAGTGCGTCCGGCAGAGTGGATGGACAGAACTTGGATTAAGTTAAATATTACCGATATTATTAAGAATTCAAAAGAAATTATAGACCGAAGTTAAAGGAAAAAAATGTATCAAACAACTATAAAAAAACCTGTTGAATTGGTAGGGATTGGCCTTCATAAAGGCTCTCCTGTAAGACTAAGACTCGAACCCTTGGAGTCAAACAGCGGCATAGTTTTTTACCGCAGTGATGTAGATGTGTCTATACCTTTAATTCCAGGAAATGTTGTTGATACAAAAATGGCTACAGTGATTGGTAAAGATGGCTATGTAATCTCTACGATTGAGCATATGCTCTCAGCAGTATACGCATATGGTATTGATAATCTGAGAATTATAGTGAATGCTGATGAGGTTCCTGTTATGGATGGCAGCAGTGCAAGTTTTTGTATGCTTTTAGATGAAGCAGGACTTCAGGGTCAAGATGCACCTAAAAAAGTTATGAGAATTAAAAAAGACGTCATTGTTCAAGAGGGGGACAAGTATGTAAAACTCTCTCCTTCTCCTGACTTAAAATATGATTTTACTATCAAGTTTGCACACCCGGTTATCAATAAACAAGAGTATGTTTTAGAGTTTACAAAAGAGAGCTATAAAAATGAGATTGCAAGAGCCAGAACTTTCGGCTTTTTACATGAAGTTCAGTACCTTCGTTCAAAAGGTTTAGCTCTAGGCGGTTCTTTGGAAAATGCAATTGTGTTGGATGAGAAAAAAATCTTGAATCCTGAAGGTTTAAGATTCCCAGATGAATTTGTCAGACATAAAATACTAGATGCTATTGGAGATATGTGCTTAATAGGCATGAATTTTATTGGTAATTATGAGGCACTTGCAGGTAGCCATGATTTAAACCATAAACTTACGCTGGAACTTTTAAAAGACCCTGAGAATTACGAAGTCATAGAACTTGTAGGTGAAAAGACAAGGGAATTAGAAAAAGCGTATGCTTAAGTCAGTAGACATCCTTTTAATTGCTTTGTCTTCGCCAATACAGATTGGTATATATGAGAATAAAAAGTTGATTGACACCATACTCAGCGATGAAAAAAGCTCAGATGTATTACCGATAATTTTTGAGAATATTTTTCAAAAATATGAAGTGAAAAATCTTTTTTATGCTAATGGACCGGGAAGTTTTATGGCCATAAAAGTAGCTTACATATTTTTAAAATCTATCAGTATTTTGAAAAATATACCACTTTTTGCAACAGATGCATTTTATTTCAATAATAATCAACCTATAAAAGCGATTGGAAAGCTATATTTTGTTAAAATCTCTTCAGAAATAAAAACTCAGAAGTTAGAAACAGTGCCAGAGATGAGATTTACTCTTTTAGATGTACTTGATTATAACGAGTTTAGCAAAATATCAACACCACTTTATTGTATAGGTGCCGTTTGATTAAAAGGTATTATAAGAATGATAATAAGCGTTCCGGCAACTAGTGCAAATCTTGGACCAGGGTTTGATTCTTTAGGTTTAGCGGTAGATTTACGTAATAAAGTAGATTTCCATCCATCAAGATTTTTCAGTGTAAGCATAAAAGGTGAGGGAGAAAATAACCCCAGGTTAAAAGGCAACAATCTTTTTGTAAGTATTTTTAATGATCACTATACTCGTTTAACTGAGAATAAACAAAATTTCAAATTTACATTTTACAATCAAATTCCTATGTCTAGGGGTCTTGGAAGTTCATCTGCGGTAATTGTAAGTGCTATTTCGAGTGCACATGAAGCAGCTGGTATCAGAGTCTCAAAAAGAAGAATTTTAAATCATGCACTTATATATGAATCACACCCTGATAATATTACTCCTGCGGTAATGGGTGGTTTCAATGCCGCGACAGTTGAAAAAAATAAAGTTTTTTCTCAAAAAAAACATTTACCAAATTATTTAAAAGCAATAGTTGTAATACCTAATAAGCCCATAAATACATCTAAAGCAAGAACCTTGTTGCCAAAGTCATATTCAAAAGAGAACGCTATCTATAACTTGTCACACACCGCTTTGACAGTTGCTTCTTTTTATAATGAAGATTGGGAGATGTTAAGACTATCAACAGGAGATAGATTTCATCAAAAAGCAAGAATGAAAGTATTACCGGAACTTTTTAATGTTCAAAAAGTTGCTTATGAAAGTGGAGCATTGATGAGTACACTTTCAGGGAGTGGTTCTACATTTTTTAGTATGGCGTACGATGATGATGCTGTTGCAATGGCCAACAAATTTATTCAAAAATTTCCAGAATTTACAGTTAAAATTCTGGACTTTGACAATGATGGATTAATAATAGAGAGGTAACCTCTATTAAATAAAGTAAGATTTAGGTATAATGGCGAAAAAATTTCATGAACCTACAAGAATGTGTATCTCATGTAGAGATAGACATTCTCAAAGTAATTTACTGAGACTTCAATGTCTTGAAGGTTCTTTAATAGTTTACAGCGGTAGAAGCAGAAGCTTTTATCTATGTGAAAATTGCCTTTTAGACGAAAAAAAAGTTTTGAAAGCACTGATGAGACAGTGCCGAAGTGGCGATAAAGAGAAATTTACGAACAGACTAAAGGAGATCATCACTGATGATAGAGAAAGTTAGAGTACACGAAATTGCAAAAGAGCTAGGAATAGCTTCTAAAGACGTTGTTAAAAAAGCCTCAGAAATGGGTATAGAAGTTAAGTCAGCACAAAGTTCAGTATCAATGGAAGAAGCTGATGGCTTAATGAACTTTATAATGAATGGCGATACGTCAACACAAGAAGCAGCAGTTAAAGCTCCATCTGCATCAAAAAATGAAACTCCTAAAGAAGAAATACCTACGGCTGTAGTTGAACAAAAAAAACCATCTAAAGAAGAGCTTGCTCCTGCCGTAACTTCAACAGTAAAAAAACCTGCAGATGCAGTTGTTTCTGATGAAACTAAGTCCAAAGCTGATGAAAAAGTAGAAGATGTAGAAAAAACTGAAAAAGAAGTGCAAACTTTTAAACCAGTAACTCAAGTAATAAAAAGATCTGGTCTTAAAATTGTTAAAAAGAAAAAACAACCAGAGCCACCTAAAGCTGAAGCCCAAGAGAACTATAGTTTACCTGAGAAGAAGACTTCTGTATCCTCTTATGGAAGAATGAGTGCTGAAGTTTTAGAAGAATTGGCTCAAAAGAAAAAAGCTAAACAAAGTGCAAGCAGTGCGAGAAAGCAAGAACAAGGTACTAGAATAGAGATCTTTGGCGGAACAATGAGTGATGTATCTATGGATATGGATGATCAAGTTGTGCTCTTAGATTTAAATTCAACAGAGAGAGCAAAACTTCCTGTTGAAGAAGCTAGAAAACCAAGACCGCCTAAACCAGCTGGTAGAAATGCAAACAAAAAAGCAGCTCCTCGTGGTAGAAGAGTTCGTAAAGATAGAAGAAAAAAATACACTAAAGCTGCTCAAGAAGACGAAATTGTAACTCATGTAGAAATACCTGAAGATATTCGTGTTTATGAGTTCGCTGAAGCACTAAACAGACCAATATCAGATGTTATTAAAGTTCTTTTTGATTTGGGCATGATGATGACTAAAAATGACTTCTTAGGAAATGATGAGATAGAAATTCTATCTGAAACCTTCGATGTTGAAGTTACTATTGTTGATCCAAAAGATGCATTCAACTATGAAGATGATGAAGATGAAGAGCTAGATGAAGATGCTACTGAGAGACCTCCTGTTATTACAATAATGGGTCACGTTGATCATGGTAAAACATCACTTTTAGATGCTATAAGAAAAGCTAAAGTTACTGAAGGTGAGGCTGGTGGAATTACACAGCATATTGGCGCTTATACAGTTGAACAAAACGGTAAAGCAATTACTTTCCTAGATACTCCGGGACACGCAGCTTTCTCATCAATGAGACAGCGTGGTACTGACATTACTGATATTATAGTAATAGTTGTAGCAGCAGATGATGGTGTTAAACCACAAACTCTTGAAGTTGTAAAACTTGCACAAGAATCAGGTGCAGCTGTAATTGTTGCACTCAATAAAATGGATAAAGAGACAGCACAACCAGATATGGTTAAAGGTCAAATGGCTGAGCATGGAATGAACCCGGCTGATTGGGGTGGAGATGTTGAATTTATCCCTGTTTCTGCAAAAAGCGGCATGGGAATTGACGACTTACTCGAAAACATTCTCATTACTGCTGACGTTCTTGAGCTTAAAGCAAATGAAAATGCAATGGCTAAAGCTGTTGTAGTTGAATCTTCACTTGAGAAAGGTCGTGGACCAGTTGCAACTGTAATTGTTCAAAATGGTACACTCAAGGTTGGTGATTATGTTGTTTGTGGTAGTTCATATGGTCGTGTTAAAGCACTTATAGATGAAAATAATAAACAAATTAAAGCTTTATTACCAAGTCACACTGCTGTTGTTGCCGGTCTTAACGAAGTTCCATCTTCCGGTGAAATTATGATGGCTATGAGTAATGAGAAAGATGCTAAAGAATATGCACTCAAACGTCATGAATACGATAGACACAGAGAACTATCCCGTAGTACTAAATCAACTTTAGAAGATATGACATCTATGATTGCTGAGGGTAAACTCAAATCACTTAAAGTTGTACTTAAAACTGACGTTCACGGTTCACTTGAAGCTATTAGAACGGCTCTTAATGAACTTAGAAATGAAGAAGTTAAAGTAAATGTTATATCTTCAGGCGTAGGCGGAATTACAGAAAGTGATGTTGAATTGGTTGCTAACAGTGAAAACTGTGTTTTACTCGGATTTAATGTACGTCCAACAGGTGGTGTGAAAGCCCTTGCAAAACAAAGAAATGTAGATATTAGAACGTACTCTATAATTTATCAGTTACTTGATGATATTACGGGTATGTTGACTGGTATGATGGCACCGAAATACACTGAAGAAAATACAGGTCAAGCAGAAGTTAGAAATGTATTTAAAACTCCTAAAGGTGCAGTTGCCGGATGTGTTGTTGTTGATGGGAAACTTGTTCGCGGCGGTAAGGTTCGTGTTATCCGTGAGGGTGTTGTTGCTTACGAAGGTGAGCTTACTTCACTTAAACGCTTTAAAGATGATGTTGAAGAGATCGGTAACGGTTATGAGTGTGGTGTTATTATTAAAGGCTACGACGATGTAATTGTTGGCGATGTTATTGAAACATTCAAAAAAGTTGAGCTAAAAGTTTCTCTGTGAACGAAGCACAAATAAAGCTAAAACGAACGGAATCAGTTTTAGAACAACTGATTCCAGAAGCACTTGGTTCTCTCAATGACAAAAGACTGCATGAGTTGGATGTTATTGAAGTTAAGTGTTCTCGCGGTAAAAGCGATGCGAAAGTTTTTATTAACCCAGCTGACTTTAGTGAAGAAGAAAAAAGTACTTATTTAAAACTCTTACGTAATGCTCGTCCCATTATTGAAACATTTTGTCTTAAAGATCAAGGTTGGTATCGTTGTCCAAAGTTTACTTTTGAGTTTGACGAACAGCTAAAGAAAACTCAATCGATTGAAGAACTATTCAAGAAGATTGCTAAAGATAAGGGAGAAGAATAATGTCACTACAAAGCGATATAAATTCACTTGTAAAATCAGTTGGTTTAGAACTTTATGACACAAGCATTGTAAATGAAAATGATGAGACTATTTACCGTGTAAGTGTACTTTCAAATGAACTTATAGACGGTAAGAAAAAAGGTGTCAGTATGGACGCCTGTGT
>JAGXIA010000018.1 GCA_024635885.1 Helicobacteraceae bacterium
ACCAAAAAACTCATTAACATCTTAAAAGAACGATACAACATAGTTACTAAAGAAAATCAAAACTTTATATCACTTCACTCTCACAATGAAAAATCTTTTGTTGAAAAATTAGAAAAATCTTTTTTTGAACAGAATATTGTTTATGTGAGTGATGCAGGAATGCCGGGTATTAGTGATCCGGGACAAGTATTAGTCCGTTATTGCATAGATAATGGTGTCGAATATGATATTTTCCCTGGTGCAAATGCACTTTTAACAGCTTTTGTAGCGAGTGGATTTGTAGAGACTCAGATGCTCTTTTACGGGTTTTTAGATCACAAAGGAACTTCAAGAAGCAGTGGACTTCAAGTTGCTCTTCATAACGGCTACACAACTATACTCTATGAGTCGCCTCACAGACTCGAAAAACTTCTTTTAGAACTAGACAAAGAAGCAGGTCAAAGAAATATATTTTTAGCAAAAGAGCTTACTAAAAAGTTTCAAAATTATTTTCATGGAACAGCGAAAGAAATTTTGACGACACTAAATGGTAATTATAGAGGTGAGTGGGTAGTAGTTATAGAAGCTGGTGCAGCACATGCCAGTAGTGCCATTAGCCAAAATGATATATTAGAACTAGACTTACCTAAAAAGACTCAAGCTAAACTTATTAGTAAAATTACTGGTGAAAATACCAAAGCTTGCTATCAAAGACTGCTCGAACTATAAATTTCCACATGCCTGCTATTTGCAGGAAGTTTATCAACTTTTTACCATAATAGCTATAAATAAATTGAATATTAAAAGTTTTTAGATAAAATACTTTTATGTTAATATATGCAAAACAACCAGTACATTATGTTATTGATAATTATCCAAATAAAATCAAGACTCTCTATATAGCTAAAGACCTTGAAAAAAAAGAATACTCTCGTTTGATGAAAATGGGTTTTGAGGTTAAGAGAATCCCTCAAGAAGCTGCACAAAAAATGTGTAAAAATGCAAATCATCAAGGATATTTAGCTGAGGTGGATGAGTATGAACTTTATCCATTCAGTTCTTTTTTAAATAAAGATTTTATTTTAGTTTTATCGAACTTAACAGATGTTGGCAATATCGGTGCGATTGTTAGAAGTGCTTATGCTTTAGGTGTAGAGGGAATAGTCGTTTGTGGACTTAAAAATCTTTCAATTGAACCTATTCTTAGAACAAGTACCGGGGCTCTTTTTGATATGCCCTTAGCTTTAGAACATAATGTTCATGATGTTATAAACGATCTGAAAATGTCAGGATTTTGTGTCTACGGGGCTGATATGAATGGTAAAGATATAAGAGATGTAAAAGTAAAACCTAGACGTGCACTTCTTTTAGGAAGTGAAGGCGAAGGGCTTACTCCTCGTGTTATTTCTAAACTTGATGAAGCTGTCAGTATAAGTATGTCACATGAATTTGATTCTTTAAATGTTAGTGTGGCAGGAGCTATTTTGATGGATAGGATGAGGATATGAGTGAAGGGATTGACAAGTTAAAAGAGATAGGCGCCCAAAAGATACATGAGTCAACTCACATAAGCAAGCGATATATACAAGGCATGCTGCATGAGAGTTTTGATGATATGAATAAAATCCAATTTTTGGGTTTTGTATCTATTCTTGAGAGAGAATATAGTATTAACTTAGACTCTTTAAGAGCTAAGGGAAATGAATATTTTAATGACATCACATCCACGGAAGATAGTAAAAATAAAATTTTTATAACACCTAAAAAGAAGAGAAATTATTCATTTTTTTATATAATAATAGCCTTACTGATATTTATCGCGGTTACCGCATTTACAATAACAAATTTTTCATCAGAGGCAACAGACAAAAAAGTTGAACTACTAGACAATAATACTATAGAAAACGTTACTAAAAATATAATACCCTTGATAGAAGAACATAACACAACTATAGAAGATGAAAATTTAAGTATTTCAGATGAAGATATTGTGCCAGAAACTGTTTTACTTCCAAAATCTTTAAAAATAATGCCAAATATTAGAGTTTGGGTAGGTTATATAGATTTGCAAACTTTTAAGAAGTATCAAATATTTGTTACAGATGAACTTATTCTTGACCCGGAGAAAGACTGGCTTTTAGTATTTGGACATGGAGATTTAAATATAGAGCTAAACTCAGAAATACAAGAGTTTAAAACTAAAAAAAATCTTAGATTTTCATATATAGATGGAGAACTAAAAAAGATAAGCTATAGTGAATTTAAACATTTAAATAGAGATAGTGAATGGTAAAAATATTTTTTATATTTTTACTGCTTTTTTCTTTTGCTTTTTCAAGTGAGAATTATGAAGAAGATTTACTAACGCTAAAAATTAAAACATTTATTGATAAGACTGTATATGAAAACAATAAGGCTTACATAGACATAATATTTTCTCCAAAATCTGATTACTATACACAAGACAGAATTGACTCTGTGAAAATTGTTGGAACCTTAAAAGACAATGGTCTTTTAAACCTTTTTTTTACAAAACCAAGAGAATTGAAACTTAGTTTTAAAACTAGCGGTTCTCCTTTGTTCTTTGTTAAAATCATGGGGGATACTCTTAGAAATATAGGTTATTATAGATATGTTACAAGAGAATCAAATTTAAATTCTTCAGAGTTTACATGGAGTATAAGTCTGGTATCTGAGTATGCAACAGATCCTTTGATTTTACAAAAAGAACTTCAAAAAAGTGGCTGTATCATTGTAGATTTACAAAGAAATTCTCCTACTGATTGGAGCTATACAATAGATATGAGGGATGGACATTTAAGTCTAGATTCTCTGCAAGCCGGAGAACAAAATATTTTAAAAAGATCACTTTATGCTCACTGGTTAAACATTTCAAAAATAAAAAAACTTGAAATTACAAGTTCAAATAGAAATACTTGGTATCCCTACATCGCATATTATGACAGTTCTTTGCACCTTTTAAAAGTCATAAAACAAGATAAAAAAACAAAAAAAATAACTTTGAATATACCAAGGTATGCAGAGTATATAAAAATTTCGGACATTTATACACTAAAAAATATTAAAGATGAGCTTGTTTTAGATCCTGTTGGTTCCAGGTAACAATATATTATCTTGTTCTAAATATTTTTCGCTAAAATACCGTCAATAATTTATAGAAGCAGAGGTAACTAAACGTGTTTGATGAAATTGAATTTGACAGAATTAAAAGACTTCCTAAATATGTATTTGCGGAAGTAAATGAACTTAAAATGGCTGAGCGTAGAGCTGGTGCCGATGTAATTGATTTTTCTATGGGTAATCCAGATGGAGATACTCCTGAACATATTCGTGAAAAATTAGTAGAATCTGCTCAAAAAACGAAGACACATGGTTATTCAACTTCAAAAGGAATTCCAAAACTTCTTGCTGCAATTTCTGGGTGGTACAAGCGTCGTTACGGAGTTGATTTAGACCCAATGACTGAATGTGTCGCAACTATGGGTTCAAAAGAAGGTTATGCACATTTAGCGTATGCAATAACTAATCCGGGTGATGTGGCTGTTATTCCGGACCCAACTTACCCAATTCACTCTTATGCTTTTATATTGGCTGGTGGAAATGTAATTAAATTTGGTCTGGAGTTTGATGAAGATTACAAAGTTGATGAGCCTAAATTTTTTGAAAATTTAGAGAGAGTTTTTAAAGAGACTTCTCCTAGACCGAAATATGTTTTAGTCAACTTTCCACATAACCCATCTACTGCGACTGTAACTCCTGAGTTTTATGTGAAACTGGTTGCTATGGCTAAAAAAGAGAGATTTTACATTATTTCAGATATTGCGTACGGTGATATCACTTTTGGCGGTTATGTAACACCTTCTATTATGAGTGTTCCCGGTGCTAAAGATGTTGCAGTGGAGTCTTTTACCCTTTCAAAGAGCTACAATATGGCTGGTTGGAGAGTTGGTTTCTTTGTTGGAAACAAAAAACTTATCGGAGCACTGCAAAAAATTAAGTCATGGTTAGATTATGGTATGTTTACCCCTATTCAAGTTGCAGCGACAGTCGCATTAAATGGCGACCAACAGTGTGTTAAAGATATAGTAGATAAGTATGATCACCGCCAAGATATCTTGATTGACGCATTTGATCGTGTTGGTTGGCACATCAGAAAAAATCAGGCAAGTATGTTTGTTTGGGCTAAACTACCAGAATGTGTACAACATCTTGGTTCATTAGAATTTTCAAAAAGATTACTAAAAGAAGCTAAGGTTGCAGTAGCTCCAGGTATTGGTTTTGGTGAATATGGAGAAGGTTATGTTCGTATAGCTTTAATAGAGAATGACAATCGTATCCGTCAAGCAGCGAGAAATATTAAAGAATTTTTAAAACAGTTTGACTGCGAAGAGAAGTAGAAAATTAGCGTTAAGGTAGACAAAGGAATTAAATGATAAAAGTCGGAATTATTGGTGTTGGAACAGTAGGAACAAGTGTAGCCCAAATCTTAAAAGATAATGCTGATATTATAAGTGCTCGTGCCGGTATTGATATAGTTGCTTCTAAAGGTGTTGTTAAAAACCTCAAGAAAGACAGAGGTCTCGATCTGGTCCTAACAGATAAAATTGATGATATTTTAGATGATCCTGAAATCGATATTGTAGTTGAACTTATGGGTGGGGTTGAAGAGGCTTTTGAAGTTGTAAAAAAAGCACTTAGAAATGGTAAAGCTGTAGTAACGGCAAACAAAGCACTTTTGGCATATCACCGTTATGAACTTCAAGAAATTGCTCAAGATATTGCTTTTGAATATGAGGCTTCCGTTGCCGGAGGTATTCCTATTATTAATGCTCTTCGTGATGGACTCTCAGCTAACCATATAGAGTCAATTCTTGGAATTATGAATGGTACTTCTAACTATATGATGACAAAAATGGCTAAAGATGGAATAGCTTATGATACTATACTTAAAGAAGCACAAGAACTGGGTTACGCTGAAGCTGATCCGACTTTTGATGTAGGCGGCTTTGATGCAGCGCATAAACTTCTTATTCTTGCCAGTATTGCATACGGTATAAATGCTAAACCTGAAGATATCTTAATTGAGGGAATTGAGCAGGTTACTCAAGATGATATCTCTTTTGCAGAAGAATTTGGTTATGCGATTAAACTTTTAGGTATTGCTAAAAAAGATGGCAGTGAAGTTGAACTTCGTGTTCATGCTTCTCTTATTTCTAAAGATGAAATGATTGCTAAAATAGACGGTGTGATGAATGCAATCAGTGTTGTTGGAGATAAAGTCGGCGAAACACTTTACTATGGTCCTGGGGCTGGCGGAGATGCTACTGCTTCTGCTGTAGTAGCAAATATCATTGATATTGCTAGAAGTGGTAAAAGCACTCCGATGCTTGGTTTTGACAAGGCTTTAAAAGGAAAACTGACTTTAAAGCCTTCAGATATGATTGAGACAAAATACTATCTTCGTATAAATGTTTCAGATAAAACAGGTGTATTAGCCCGTATTGCTAAAATATTTGAAGATAATAATATTTCAATAGAGACTATGCTTCAACGCCCGGCTTCTTCTGATTCAGCTAACTTACTTATATCTACTCACGAAGCTGTTGAAAGAGATATACAAAAGATGATAAAAGAGATAGCAAGCCTAGATTTTGTAAACTCAACTCCTGTAATGATCAGGATAGTATAAGTAAATAAGTGAAAATACTAATAACCGGCGCCAGCAGTGGAATAGGCGAAGAGCTGGCTCGAGTTTATGCGAGTCCGCAAAATAAGCTTATTCTCCTGGCACGACGAGAAGAACGGCTTAAAAATTTAGCCGATGAATTAATTCCACATGCCAAGAGTGTTGAGATAATTGTAGCTGATGTTACTCTTTTTGATGAGCTTCAAGAAAAAATAAAACTAATCGGCCCTGTTGACATGGTTATACTTAATGCAGGTATCTCCATCGGTCATTCTCAGAGCATTACCCCTTTTAAAGAATTTAAAAAACTTTACGACGTAAACTTACTCTCAAACCATGCTATTTTAGAAATCTTACTACCCCATTTTATCGCGCAAAAAAGCGGTAAAATAGTTTTTATATCTTCTCTTGCCTCACTTATCTCTATGCCCAGCGCTAAAGCCTACAGTTCATCAAAAAGAGCTTTGAATGCTTACGCAGAAGGAATTAGATATAAGTTTAAAAACAGGGGCATAAAAGTTGTAACAATACTTCCTGGATTTATAAAGAGTGAACTGACAGATAAAAATAGTTTCCACATGCCATTTCTTTTAAGTACAGAGCAAGGCGCACAGAAAATAAAACATGCAATAGACAAAGAAAAAAGATTTTATGCTTTTCCGCTTAGGTTTTATTTAATTATTTCACTTTTGAACTTACTTCCGCAATTTTTAAGAGATAAGATTGTAAACTTCATCAATTAAATTTGGGAAGTTTTTATGGAAAATATTGAAGTTATAGACAGCGTTTGTACATACTGCGGAACCGGTTGTGATATCGCGGCCAAAGTGAATACAGAGACAAACAAGATTGAAAGTATTTTTGCTCATCCCGACGGAGTAGTTTCTCAAGGGAAACTTTGTGTTAAAGGTAAGTATGGCTTTGATTTTGTTGATTCTCCTGAGAGACTCCGTATTCCTAGAATCAGAAAAAGTTTTCTTGAGAAAAATCCTCATATCAAAGAAGCCGTTGCATCAACTTTAGTCTCGTTAGATGAGACTTGGTTTGAGACGACTCTAGACTCTGCTACAACTGCTGGAGTTATGAAACTTAAAGATATTCAAGCCAAATATGGCGAGAAAAGTGTCTGTTCTCTAGGTGGCGCTAGAACATCTTGTGAAAGCTCATACCTTTTTCAAAAATTTACCCGCCATACTTTAAACTCTCCTCATGTTGACAACTGTGCCAGAGTTTGTCACTCTCCCTCTCTTAAGGGGATGAGAATGACTATTGGTGAAGGCGCTGCTACAAACCCTTACAATGACATATATAACTGTGAATTTATGATTGTTATAGGTTCAAACACTACTGAAGCCCATCCTATTATTTCAAATAGAATTCTTGATGTGGCACGTGAACACAATAATTTAGCTGTTTTTGATGTTCGCGAAATTCAACTCCATAGATTTTCAAAATATAAGGCAATTATACCTCATGAAGCAAATTTACTAGTTTTAAATATGCTTGCATATGTAATTATTGATGAAGAGCTATACAGCGAAGATTTTATAGCAGAAAGAACAAAAGGTTTTGATGATTTTAAAGCGAAAATTTTAAATGACCCATACGCAAATCCTGATTATTTTGAAAATATAGAGGGCTATGAATATCTCTCTAAAATGATAAAAAAAGTAGCCCGTGAGTATGCTCTTAAAAAATCGATGATATTCTGGGGTTTAGGCATTACTGAGCATATAGACGGTTCATATGCAGTAATGGCAATTACCCATTTGGCTCTTATGACAGGAAATATCGGTAAACCAGGTGCCGGCTTAATGCCTCTACGTGGGCAAAACAATGTTCAGGGAACTTGTGACATGGGCATGCTTCCATATTTTGACCCTGACTACCAAGAGCCTAAAGAGATTGGTTTGATGACCCCTCAGCTTGTAGATGCAATGCTTGAAGATAAAATTAAAGCTGTCATTAATATTGGTGAAGACATTACTCATATCCATCCAAATCTGAATAAAATAGACAGAGCATTTGAGAAATTAGAGCTTATTTTTGTTCAGGAATTGTTTATGACAGATGTTGCAAAGCGTGCAGATATTGTGGTTGGTGTAAAATCGGCATACGAGAAAACTGGTGTATATATAAATGCTATGCGTCGTCTTCACTTATCGCAACCACTTGTAAAATCAGACTTGCCGGACGACTGGGAAGTTTTACAGATTTTAGATAACAAAATGGGCGGAACTGCCAACTATAAAAACTCTAATGATGTTTGGGACGAGGTTAGAGAAGTGGCTTACAGAAGATTCAGTGGTGCTTCTTACGTCAGACTTGAACGTCACAGAAAACGTGGACTTCAATGGCCGGTGCATACAGAAGACACACCTATTCTCCACCAGTTGGATTTTAGAACTGATGATGGACTGGGTGAATTTCATTATTATCAGTACAAGCTTCGCGGAATGATAGAAGAGATATTAGAGAAAAAACTTAGCGGCTATCATCTGACAACAGGTAGAACAATCCATCACTACAATAATGCGGCTCAAACCTCTCGTAGCGAGAAGCTTAATAAGCGTTATGATGAAGATGTGCTATTGGTCTATGAGGGAGATGCTGCAGACTTTACAAGTACTCAGGTAATCCTAAAAACAGAGTTCGGGCAGACTAATCCTTTGACTATAAAGTTTACGGAAAAAGTACAGCCAAAGACGCTTTTTTCAACTTTCCATCATGCAAAATCAAAGATAAATAACATTTTTGGAGACAGGTCTGACGAGTTGATTTTAACCGCAGCATTCAAGTCCATAAAAGTGGAAGTTATCAACTGTTAACATGTCTAGAGCCAAAGGAAATATCGCAGAAGATCTAGCATGCGAATTTCTGGATAAAAATGGTTTTACGATAGTTGAAAGAAATTTCTATTCTCGCTTTGGCGAGATAGATATTATTGCTACAAAAGATGAAGTTTTACATTTTATTGAAGTGAAAAGCGGAGTTGACTATGAGAGTGCTGTTCAAAATATAACTCCTAAAAAAATTTCCCGCCTTATAAAAACAG
>JAGXIA010000105.1 GCA_024635885.1 Helicobacteraceae bacterium
AATATTCGACTGATGAGTAATTTAGAAGAACACAATATTCTTGATTTAATGTATCCTCATCCACTTAAACGCATCAAAACAGATACTATTGAGTGTGGAGAAATTGGTATCGTTGTTCTTGGACTTAAAGAGGTTAGCGTAATTAATGTTGGTGACACTATTACCGATGCTAAAAATCCTACGCTCGAGCCTGTAGGTAGATATGAGCCGGCAAAACCATTTGTTTTTGCAGGTATATACCCGATTGACACAGATGATTTTGAAAATTTACGTGATGCACTCAATAAACTAAGATTAAATGACAGTTCTCTATCTTATGAACCTGAGACCTCTTTGGCTCTTGGTTTTGGTTTTCGTGTCGGATTTTTAGGAATGCTGCATATGGAAGTTGTCAAAGAGAGACTTGAACGTGAGTTCAACCTTGATTTAATCGCTTCTGCACCCTCAGTTATCTACCAAGTATATTTAAACAATGGGGATAAAATCGATGTCCACAACCCCTCAGAGCTTCCAGAGGTTAATCGTATAGATAGAATTGAAGAGCCTTATGTTAAAGCTACTGTTATTACTCCAGCTGAATATCTTGGTAATATAATAACCCTGCTCATAAATAAGCGTGGCATTCAATCAAAAATGACGTATCTTAATGAAGAGAGAGTTATGCTTGAATATGAAGTGCCAATGAATGAAATAGTGGTTGATTTTTATGATACTTTAAAATCAATTTCTAAAGGCTATGCTTCATTTGATTATGAACCTCTAGATTTTAGAGTCGGTGACCTTGTCAAACTTGATATTAAAGTAGCTGGAGAAGCTGTTGATGCATTAAGTATTGTTGTTCCTCGTAACCAGGCTCTGTCTCGCGGCCGTATTTTAGTTAAGAATATGAAAGAGATTATACCTCGTCAACTTTTTGAAGTAGCCGTTCAAGCTTCCTTAGGTTCTCAGGTTATCGCTCGTGAAACCGTAAAGTCTATGGGTAAAAATGTTACTGCCAAGTGTTATGGTGGAGATATTACACGTAAAAGAAAACTACTAGAAAAACAAAAAGCCGGTAAAAAGAGAATGAAGTCTATAGGAAGAGTACAGCTTCCAAGCGAAGCCTTTATGTCTGTTTTAAAAATGGACTAAAATGAGATGTCTGCTGTGTGAGAGTTTATCTTTCACACACATATGTCAAGCGTGCCAAGAGACCTTTTTAAGCCCTTCTATCTACAAACGAAAAATCCTTAACAATATTGAAGTCATCTCTTTTTACAAATACAAAGATATAAAAAATTTACTCCACACTAAACATACTGATTTAGGTTATTACATCTACGAGATACTCGCACACAACAGTTTCAAAAAATTTGCTTCAGAATTTGAGTTTGCTTATGCCATAACTTCTATAGCTATTGATGATAAAAGTGATAGTGGTTATGCACACACAGCTATACTCAACAAATCTCTTAAAAGTAAAAATATAAAACCTCTTTACAATAAATTAAGAGCCAAAAATAGCATATCTTATTCTGGCAAAAGCAAAGAGTTTAGACTCTTGAATCCAAGAGAGTTTCAACTAAAAAAGTTCAAGAGCGAAAAGGTGATTTTAGTTGATGATATTATCACTACTGGATCAACATTGACACAAGCCATACAAACTATGCAAAGAGACAAAAAAGAGGTCTTATTTTGTCTAACTTTAGCTGATGTTGATGTCAAATAACGATTAAAACAAGCCCTTCAAGAATTTAGTCGCCTCTTTTTTAATAGCGTCACCAGCCTTACTTTTCATGAGTTTTTCTAAATCTACTACTACTTTAGGAGATGAAGTGTCACCTTTTAGTGTTACTGTTACCGGAGTTTTATTTGCTACTATAGTTATCGTTGAATCAATCTGTTTAGTTTTAGAGTTTAACTTTGTATTCTCAGTTTTTATGGCAGAAGTATTTGATTTTAAATCAAGCGAAGCTAAAATATTTTCTTTATTTATATCTGCACTCACATCACCCTTAAAAGTTTCCACGTACAAATCAACTCCAGCATACTGTTTAATAAGTGAAAGGACTTGATTTTGAGTAAACTTTCCATCAACTAACTTTCCAAGCACTTTTCCTTTTTTTGCCAACAAGTTATAGTCTAGTTTTGCATCAAGTGAGGCCTTGAAAATTTCAGGATAAATCAACATATGCAAAGCATCTAGTGTCTTTACAGATTTTATATCAGCATGAAAGTCATCATTATGAAGTTTAGCATCTATATTTCCGCCTGCAAGCTTGGAATGAATAGTTAGATCTAAATCTTTTGCTTTACTCAACTCTCCCTTGACTGCTAAAGAACCTTTCATATGTCGTTCAGTAGCGAAAAACAATTTATCTAAATTAGGAATTACTGCTAAATAATCACTCATTAATGACTTCTCTTTAATGTTAAATCTAGCCTGTTTAATATCGAAGTTGGCAATAGAAGAATCCAGATTGACTTTTGTATCTACTAAATCTCCATTTAACTTTGTTAGAGTTGCAAGCTTGAATGCTGTATAAGGCATAGGTGTTTTAAACTCATACGCTTTGGTCATATATACCGAATTTAACAAACCATCTTTTATGTTTGAGACGATTATTCCTTTTAAGTTACCACTCGTAGCATTACTTATGTCAGCATCTAAAGTAAGCGTTCCAGTTGCATATGTAGGTTGGTTTATCATATATAAAATGCGGAGTAGCTTTAAGTTTTTAATATTTAACTTAATTTTTTGCGGAGCAAAATCCTGCAATGTAGCCTTAAATGAAGTATCTGAATAGGCAATATCACTTTTCCCATCAACTATAAGTTCTTCTTTGATTCCTTTGATATTTCCATTGACTTTTAATGAACCTCTGACATCAGCACCTGTGATAGGTTTTAAAACTGCTAACTCCTGGATATCGACACTATACTTAATGTCAGTTTTTAAAGGAGTGGGAATAATCTTACCCGAAGAAGCAATTTTTGCAAGATTGGAGCTAAGAGAATATATATAGTCAACATCATCACCTTTTAATATAGCATCAAGGTTCATGCTGAAGTCTGTTTGGGGAATATTAACAGCAAACTCTTCTTTCATTAGTTTTGTGTCTAACTTGCCTTTGTAAGTCTGAAGTACAATATTTCCATCCAGGGCATGGGGAGTTATATTTTTAAAATTAAGATCAAGATTTATTCCTGCATTAGCATAGGCTTTTTGTCCACCTATATATAAAAGAGAAGCTAAATCCATATCTTTAACTTTTGCTATTATAGAAGTTGGGTTTAAATCTGTAAGTTCCACATGGTAAGTCGTATTTCCTTTTGCAACATCACTTTTTCCATCAACTGTAATAAATTCCAGATTGCCTTTAACTGTTCCATCAGTATGTAGCACCCCTTGAATAGGAGCATTAATCAGTGGTTTTAAATTTTCAAGTTTATCCATATTTATTCTATAAACAACATCAAATGCTTGAGAGAAAAGAGAATAATTTCCATTTATATAAATTGTATTATTTTTATTTACTTCTAATACAATTTCAAAACTACTCATGTCTAAAGAGAATGTACTAAGTTTACTTTCTAGTTTTGTAACTTGTATAATCTTTTTTTCGATGATCGGCTGGACTATACTGTTGCCAACAGATGTAAAAGCCAATACATATACCAATGCGACTATAAATACTATAATACCACCCAACCATGCTAAATATTTCATACATTACTCCAAATTTTTTATGTTTATAATGATACTAAAAGTATCTTTAAATATATTTTTTTTCCTAAAAATAGGAAGAAATAGTAACTTGATACCTACAGACTAAACTATATTTACAAAATCTGCTAAAGTAATACTTGACATTGTTACACTCAATATGTATAATGTGCTTATCTTTTTAAAAAGAAGGAGTCAATTAACAATTATGTCTAAAGAAGAATCAGAATATGAACCTCAAATAAATGAAGAGGAAAATACAGAAATAACTACTGAAGAAGCAGATGCAGAAGCAGAAGCTGTAGAGAATGAGCTTGACCTTTTACAAGAAGAGCTTGTTGCTCTAAAAGATAAGTATGCACGTGTACATGCAGATTTTGACAACATCAAAAAAAGACTTGAACGTGAAAAATATACAGCGGTTGAGTACTCAAATGAGAGATTTGCAAAAGATATGATTCCAGTAATGGATTCTCTTCAAGGTGCGATGAACTCAGCTAATAGTGAAGCAAATAAAGCTGAACTTTTTGATAAGTTAAAAGAAGGTATTGAGTTAACACAAAAACAACTTCTGAGGGCTTTAGAAAAACATGGTGTAACTATGGTTGCCCATGATGAGCCATTTGATCCAAATATTCACAATGCTATTCAAGCAATTGATAGCGATGAAGTTGAATCTGGACAAATAGTTCAAACTTTTCAAACTGGTTATAAATATAAAGAAAGACCACTGCGTGAAGCAATGGTAGTAGTCGCCAACTAATTAAGTCCGCAAAAGGAAATAATTCCTTTTGCTTCGCTGGCGCCGCTGAGGCGACTAAAGCTTGACACTGAAGTGTCAGAATAAATTATAAAAATAAAATTAAGGAATAACAAAATGAGTAAAGTAATTGGTATAGATTTAGGTACAACAAATTCATGTGTAGCAGTTTATGAGGGTGGAGAAGCGAAAATCATCCCAAATAAAGAGGGTAAAAACACAACTCCATCAGTAGTTGCATTTACAGATAAAGGTGATGTTTTAGTTGGTGATCCGGCAAAACGTCAAGCAATCACAAATCCAAATAAGACTATCTCTTCAATCAAGAGAATTATGGGTCTTATGATGGATGAAGAGAATGCTAAAAAAGCGCACGATAAAGTAACTTACAATATTGTAGACAAAGATGGAATGGCGGCTGTTGATGTAGCTGGTAAAATATATACTCCACAAGAAATTTCAGCAAAAATTCTTTCTAAACTAAAAGAAGATGCTGAAGCTTATATCGGAGGTAAAGTAACAGATGCAGTTATTACTGTTCCTGCATACTTTAATGATTCACAAAGAAAAGCGACAAAAGATGCAGGTACAATCGCTGGTCTAAATGTTCTTCGTATTATTAACGAGCCAACTGCTTCTGCACTTGCATATGGTTTAGAGAGCAAAGCTGAAGAAAATGTACTTGTATACGACCTTGGTGGTGGAACATTTGACGTAACAGTTTTAGAAATTTCAGACGGTACTTTTGAAGTTCTTTCAACTGATGGTAATGCATTCTTAGGTGGAGACGACTTTGACAACAAAATTGTTGATTATTTAAATTCTGAGTTTAAAAATACACACGGTATTGATCTTAAAAATGACAAAATGGCTCTACAACGTCTAAAAGATGCTGCAGAAAATGCTAAAAAAGAGTTAAGTTCATCTACTGAAACTGAGATTAACTTACCGTTTATCACTATGACAGAAGCTGGACCACAGCATTTAGTTGTAAAACTTACTCGTGCTAAATTTGAAGGTATGATTGATAAACTATTAGAAGAAACTATTGATCACATCAAAACAGCTATGAAAGACTCTGGTTTATCAAATAATGATATCAAAGAAATTATTATGGTGGGTGGTTCAATCCGTGTTCCATTAGTACAAAAAATGGTTTCTGACTACTTTGGTGGTAAAACATTAAATAAAAGCGTAAACCCTGATGAAGTTGTTGCTGCCGGTGCTGCTATTCAAGGTGGTGTATTACGTGGAGATGTTAAAGATGTACTTCTTTTAGATGTTACTCCATTATCACTTGGTATTGAGACTTTAGGTGGAGTTATGACTAAGATTATTGAAAAAGGAACTACAATTCCTGTTAA
>JAGXIA010000106.1 GCA_024635885.1 Helicobacteraceae bacterium
AGCTAAATCATCAAATTCGCCATTTGCTCTTTTAGTATAAAGACCAGTTAAAATAAATGCGAAAACAATAACAGCCATACCGATAGGAATACCTATAGTTGTCACAGAATCTGCAGATATCGGTGTACCAAGTGCAGACGGCTCAAATGCGATTGTCAAAATGAAAGTAAAATAAACTACCAACATCGTTATTGTAAGCTTTAAAGCAAAACCACTTCTTTTAGAAACCAATTCTTGATAATCAGGATTATTCTTGATTTTATCAACAAGTTCTTTATTCATGTTTTATTCCTTTTAATTTAATACAGTTTTAGAAATTATAGTTAGCTATAAATCTGTATTCGCTCCAGCCTGTTGTACCGGATGTACTTTCAGCAAATGTTCTTGGAAAGTTTCCTCGTAAGCGAAGTTGCAGGTTTTTAACTAATTCAGGGTAGTAGATGGCATCAAAACCAGCTTCACTTGCTGTTCTTGCTATTCCATATCCACTATTTGCATCCATATCAAAAGATGTATAGTATGCGACTGTTTTTAAGTTTACTCCCATATCTTTAAAATGGTAGCTTCCTGCAACTTTACCTGCTTTTGTTCCTGCTAAGAACATATGACGAGTTACCATACCCTGAGTATATGCTGGCATTCCACCCCACGGTGTTATGATAGCGTTATTTAATGCTGATTCAGTTGCATTATTTTTACCCGTTTGCGAATAAGCAAGTGTAAGATTAAAGTTTTCAACATTAAAATTTATTTTACCTGCAACATAAAGACTGTCTACATCTCCGGCAAACTTATCACCTACTGCATTTTCTTTTATTACCTGTACACCAGCAGACGGCTTAATTATATCAGTAATCAAACAGTTCCATGAGTAATTAACCTCTCCATACACTGCATTTAAAATATCATGTGCATAGTAATCCCAAAGTTGGACTTTTAAGTTTTCAACACCTGTGTATGTAGCAGAGACAACAGAAACACCTGCTGTAGTTTCTCCCACTGCATAATCTCCTATGTTTACAAAACGACCAACGTTGTCCATACTGTTTACGTAAGAATAGCCTGATGTTACAGCTAAAATACTTGGCGATGTATTTGCATAAACACGACCAAATGTACCTTGAGCAAACTTTGTCAAATGTCCGGCAACAATTGTTGTATCGGGTAAATCTTTGTTGATTAACAAGTATCCTTCAAAAAGATTTGGAACCATGCGCGCATCATCTGTTCCAGCCATAGGCGACTCTATTTTTTGACGTCCTGCTTTAAAAATCGTATTTCCTATTTTATATTGTGCATACAATTCACCGATAAAAGAGTAGTCTTCATTATTTGGTCCTAAGAGAGTCATATCATTGCTTAAATAGTCTGTTCTGTTTGAACTGATATCTAAAGCGTTAGATGTATAAAAAGCGGTAGCGAAGCTAAGTCCTTCATAGTCTGCTGTCTCATATTTCAAATGTCCGCCAACAGCCCAACCATCTCTATGTGTTGTATTTCCAGCTGTTCCCTGATACTCACGGTCAACCCAAAACGAACGGATTTGCCCGCTTGCTTTGCCCTCACTAAACATAGTACTTAAATCTTCAGCAGCATTAACATTCACTGAACTTAATAGTCCAACTGTTAAAGCACTGATTACAATATGTTTTCTCATTCAATTTCCCCAAATATAAATTTAACATTTTAATAGTAAAGTAAAAAAATAGCATGAACATAGCAAAAAGAGAATTCAAGAATTAAAATAAGATAGATTTTGAGGATGTGCATATAAGTAACAAGTGTTAAGAAAATTATTTAAATTTTTTATGTGTATAAAATTTTATAAGACTGCTTATGGTTTGTCTATCATATAGCCCATCCCTCTGACATTATTAATTACATCTTCTTGCAGAGACTTTTTTAGCCTGTTTATTTCTGCACGAATTGTTGCATTGTCAACTATTACATCATCCCATACATAATTATTGAACTGTTCAAAATCAACAACCCGTCCACGATTTCTGGCGAGTAAATCTATAATCTGTGATTGTCTTTTTGTAAGTGTTTGCGAGACACCGTTAAACAATAAAGTGCTGTGTTCTTGATCATAACTATAATTTTTTGAAAGTCTTAGTTGAACTCTTGGAACCTCATTTGAGAGAATAATCCTGTCTAAACGCAGAGCTAGCTCTTTTAAATGAAAGGGCTTTTTTAAATAATCAAAGCAGCCTAAGTTGTATGCGCGCGAGATGTCTTCTATATCAAGCAAAGCACTAATATAGATAGTCGGTGTATGTATTTTCAGTTCGTGAATGTGTTCTAAAAAACTCAGTCCATCAAGCCCGGGTACATTTATGTCGAGTATTAGGAGGTCATAAGAATTATTTTTAATGCTCCCAAAAGCTTCCAGACCATCAAAAAATGTGTCAACACTGTGCCCTTCTCCTTGGAGATACTCTTCAATAGACTCGTTAAGCATAACCTCATCTTCTAGTAGTAAAATTTTCATTATGCACCCATCATTTTAAATTTATATGTGAAAATTGTTTTCTCATCACTGGAATCAAGAGAAATTTGAACACCCTCTTCATCACATATGGTTTTAACAAGTCTAAGCCCAATACCGAAACCTTCACGATTTTCTTCTTCTCTATAAAATGAATCAAAAATTTTATCTGTATTTTTAATCTCTTTAGACTTACTTCCTACAGACAAATTAATAAAAGCACCCTCTTGTATAAGACTAACAGCAACCTCTTCTCTTGGCAATGTATATTTTATGGCATTTGTAATTGTATTGTCTATGACTCTTTGCAGTTTTGTTTCATTGAAATATATATACAAACTATTGGCATGTGGAATATGATTAAATTTAATCTTCGAAAGCTCTGCCACTTCTGAAAAAAAATCAAGTCTGGAAGTAAGAAAAGAACCAATATCGATAACTATTTTTGGATATTGAACCTGATCTTTTTTAACCAGATAGCTCAAGTCATCATAAATACTAAATATATTTTTTACAGCAGCTTCTATTTTTGAGAGTTGTCTGTCTTTGCCATTTTTCATGACAAATAACTCTATACTTGTAAGCATTACACTAAGTGGCGTATTTGTTTCATGAACCGTATATCTTAAAAACTCTTTTTGTGAATTGAGCAGATTTTGAGAAAATATTTTCTCTTTTTCTAAGTTTTTATTTATCAAGAGGAGTTTAGCTGTTTTTTCTTTTACCTTATCTTCTAGATTAAGATTTAAATCTTTGAGTGTTCTTTTTTGCTCACTTATGGTGTCTACCATCTCATTTGCGTAGCCCACCATAGTCTTAAACTCTTGAAAAAAGATGGCATGTGGATTTAAAACCTGTTCATTATGTGCAGTATCTTTAAAAAAATTCAGAAAAGCCTGCATATCTCTTTGGATTAAAGTGTTAAATATTTTATAAAAACCGAGCATTATCGTAAAAAGTATAAATGCCAGTGTTGAAATGGCTACAGTGTTTTTAATAAGAAGGGCCTTTAATTTTTTTTGTGTTTGCTCATATTTTTCATCTATGCTAATATGACTGTCATATGACTTTTGCTGGCTTACTAAGGCTCTTTCATAATCAGAATAATTCTCTTTAATCAATACGTAGGCAAATATAATAGTAAATAAAAAGATAAACAGAGTTGTCAGTATATTTGCTTTTTTTATAGTCATGTGCTGTACATTTAGTGAAAAAAATTGATGTATTTTATTTATAAGATTAACCATATTGTAAATAAGCCTTTGAAAATTCTGCATTAAAAGAATTATATCTATATTATTTTACACTATTTAGAAAATTTAACTATAATTTTAAAATTAAAACACAAAGGACCATAATGTTTGGTAGAAGCAAAGTAAAAACATACGACTTAAGTAAAGAAGAGATGGCAAAATTTCAGTGGGCTAAAGTAACAACTCCAAAGGGTGTTATCTGGATTAAACTGTTTGGTGATGAGACTCCAAATACTGTTGCAAACTTTGCACACTTAGCAAACACAAAATTTTATGACGACTTAAGTTTTCACCGTGTAATCCCTGGGTTCATGGCTCAAGGCGGTTGTCCGACTGGAACTGGAACTGGTGGACCAGACTGGTCAATTGCATGTGAAACTGCACTAAATACTTCTAAGCATCGTCGTGGAAGTTTGTCAATGGCTCATGCTGGACCAAATACAGGTGGAAGCCAGTTTTTCATCTGTTTTGATGATACTCCTCACTTAGATGGTGTTCACACTGTTTTTGGCGCTATAGAAGAAGATGATGAAGAGAGTTTTAAAACTCTTGACAGCATTAAAGGTCAAGATAAAATCAATACTATTGAGATTTTAGAAGAAAAGAAATAAATTATATTTCCACATGCCGAGATTAGATTCTTGGCATGTGGAAACTTCAAGGAAAAAATATCTTAGTCCACATTTGCTGCAGCGTTGACTCGCACTTTTTTTTAGAAAAACTCCAACACGATTACCCAGAAGAAAAACTTACTGGTTTTTTTTATGACCCTAACATTCATCCATATTCAGAATACCAACTCCGCTACCTTGATGTACAAAGAAGCTGTAAGAAACTAGGTATTGATTTACTTGAAGGCGAATATGACTTTGAAGCTTGGATGCAAGCAGTCAAGGGCTTAGAAAAAGAGCCAGAAAAAGGTGCAAGATGTGAAGTCTGTTTTGACAAACGTTTCTCTGTGAGCGCTAAAAAAGCACTTGAACTTGGCGAAAAAAAGATCACGACCACATTACTTGTCAGCCCACTTAAATCTCAAGAACAACTTAAACGTGTCGGAGATGATTTTTATGAAAAAAACGGCGTAGAATTCATAGCCGTAGATTACCGTTCAGGCGGTGGCACACAAGACCAAAGCCGTGTCACAAAAGAAGAACAGCTGTATCGTCAAGACTATTGCGGATGCATTTTTGGGCTTACGATGCAAAGAGATCAGCAGGACAAACTTATGGATGAGATGTTCTCTCCAATTTCAGCTCAGACTATGCCGGCTTCTATAGAAGAAAGACTAGAGATGTACAGATATCGCATGGAATTAGAAGATAAAAAAATTGAGTATAAAATAGTGAGACAGAAGTTTTTAAACTACCGTCAGTTTAACTTTAAAGTTACTCAAGGTAAAAGTATAAGTGTTCCAGCTTACGCTCTTTCTTACTCAACACTTGCAAGAAAAAAAGCACAAGGCCGCATAGAATTTGAAATTGACAAAGTTCATTATTTTAACCGTGAAGAGATAAAATTTATAACCTTAGATACGTTCAACTTGGCATGTGCAAATGACTATAAAAACATCAATGAACTTATATTTAATCCGCCAAGCATAGAAGAAGAGTTTAGAATTAGAAGTTCTTATGGCTGTACAAACTACGATTTAACTCCGATTATTGTTGTTGAAAAAATCATAGATGAGAAATTAACCATAGAGATAGATGCTAAAACTTATGAAGACGTCCGCGAAAAAATAATCATTATCTAATAATTATTTTGCTAAAATAAACAAAAATTATTTTATAAGGCATTTACTCATGATTATGGATGTTATGGAAATTCAAAAAATTATACCTCAC
>JAGXIA010000019.1 GCA_024635885.1 Helicobacteraceae bacterium
GTATTTTATAAATGAGTTAAAAAAAGTACTTGATTCAAAAGAGAGTGTCGAAGATTATATGAAAAAAATGGCACAGCTGGCTGTGAACGCAGCTTCTTGATTCATATACTCTCAAAATGAAGGGAATTAGTTCCCCTTAAAAAAGAGTTGCTTCAAGTGCTTTTAGTTTATAGCTTCTTCGATGGATTTCGCAATACCCGTGCTTTTTAATCATTTCCACATGCCGAGCTGTTCCGTAGCCTTTGTGCTTTTCAAACTCATATACAGGGTATTTTTTTGCATCTTTGAGTATGTTTCTATCATGTGTTACTTTTGCTAAAATACTTGCAGCACTCACCTCCGCAATTTTACCATCAGCTTTAACCATCGTTTGCAAGCCTTTTACCCCAAATGTAGTATTGCCATCAAAAAGGTACTCATCACAAAGAAGATTGTCCATAATCTCCTGTAATCCACATGCCAAACATTTAGATATACCATCATCATCTACCTGTTTTGGCGAAAAAGTTACTATATGATAATGTGAATCTATGATTATTTCACTATAAAGTGCTTCTCTTTTTTTCTCACTTAATTTTTTGGAATCATTGAGCCCATCTATATGAGAGTTTAAAATGCAGCCTGCTATAACTAAATCACCTGCAATCGGTCCTCGTCCAGCTTCATCTATTCCGCAAAGTCTTGTATTCATATAATCGCCTGTTGTTTTATTCATAGCTTTAATCTCCTAATGCCCATATATCAAAAGGGAGCATCTCCACTTTTGAAAAAGGATGAGAAACAGTTCCATCACGATTCATTGTAATAATTGTTATTTTTTTTATTTGATAGGTAAATATAAAGGCTTCAATACTCTCTAATTTTTTAAAAAGAGTTCTCTCATCTGCAAATGGCATTCCTAAAATTACCTCATTGGCATGTGGAATATAAAAATCAATCGAATCTTCGTAATAACACTCTTTTTGTGATTTTAAGAGTTCTAAATATATCATATTTTCAAATAAACGTCCAAAATGTTTATCAATAGTCAGTGCCGTTCTTAAAGAAATGTCACAAAGGTACACTTTTTTAGTAGCTTTTGGATGGTCTACTTTTTCGAGTTGATGAATATATTTTTTACTAAGAAGGTTTTCATATGATTTATAGAGCTTGTCTTTTGAGATTTTTCGACTATTTTTAAGCCGCTCATATATAGTGTAAGCAGAAACCTTTTGAGACATAACTTTTGAGCAGTAACATAAAATGTCAAATTCCGTCTCGCTGAGTGCATATTTAAGTGTTTTTTGAATATAGATATTTCTCTCATCAGGATTTACTTTGTGCATTGAGGGATATCCCCCAAGTTGAAAAAAATGATTGAGTGCACTTGAATCGTATTTGTATTCATAAGACAAGAATTCTTCATAGTCTAGAGGATAGAGCCATATAGTTTGTAAAAAACCTATGTCAAAATGAGTTTGTGAACTTATTATGAGTTGGGGTACATTGACAATTTTAATATCTGAAGTATAGTTATCTAATACAAGTGCATCAATCTTATTTAGATTGCAAAATTGAGCGAGAGTAGCATTTAATTTATAAATATCTATTCTAATATCTGAACAATCTATATATAAATAACTATTTTTCTTTAGTGAAAGTAGATAATTTTTGATTAATTTAGTTTTTCCACTTTGTGAAATACCATTAATCTGGTAGCTATTTTCATCTAAAGATACTTTTCTGAAATGAAATTTATCTATATATACATCTGTTTTATAAAATTCTTCTAATAGTATTTCCATAACGATATTTTATCATTTCCTTATTAAAAGGAAATAAATTAAAGGATAAATTGATTTTTGCCCCCTAAAACCTTGAATAATAGAGTGTATTAAGGTACAATTCCGGCTCGATTAAATAGTTAGGCAAGACCTAATGAGTTCTTTAGAAGGAAAAACATGGAAAAAATTCGTTTAAAATTGAAAGCTTATGATCATCGTGTACTTGATAGATCAGTAGCGTCAATAGTTGAGGCTGTAAAGCGTACAGGTGCTGCAATTCGTGGTCCTATCCCTTTACCAACAAAGATTCGTAAGTATACAGTTTTAAAATCTGTTCACGTTAACAAAAAAGCTCGTGAGCAATTTGAAATTCGTATGCACGCTAGAGTTATCGACATTGTATCTGCTACGCCAGAAACTGTAGATTCTCTAATGAAACTTGATCTTGCACCTGAAGTGGACGTTGAAGTTCGCTCTATGGATAAGTAGGAGAGGTTATGGAATATATTGTTGAAAAAATCGGCATGAGCCGTACTATCACTATACCAAGTAAGCCAGTTACTCTTTTAAGAGTTCTTGATATGAAAGTATGTGAAGTTAATGAAGGGACTGCGATTGTATCTTACAAGAGCGGTAAAAAAATGAATAAAGCAATCGAAGGTCAACAAAAAAAGTTTGATCTTCCATCTGAGTTTAACCGTTTTGTTACTTTAGAAGTAGCAAACACTGAAGCTGGTGATGTAGATTTCACGCCATTAGCAGAAGCTAGTGCATTGAAAACTACTTTCAACACTAAAGGTCACGGTTTTACTGGTGCTATGGTACGTTGGAATTTCGGTGGTGGTCCTGCTGAACACGGTCATAGATTTGGTCGTAGAACAGGTTCAATCGGTAATGCTGAATGGCCAGGTCGTGTTATGAAGGGTAAGAAAATGCCTGGACAATACGGAAATACAAAAAATAGTGTTAAGAATGAGATCGTTTCTTATGATGCTGAAAATAAAATCCTTGTGGTTGTTGGTTCAGTTTCTGGAGCTAACGGTGCTTTAGGTCGTGTAAAGGTAGCTAAATAATGAGTGCAATCGTTTTAAATGAAAAATTGGAAAAAGCTTCTGAGTTAGCTTTACCAGAAAGTTTTTCTGGTATTAACCCTCATAACTTGTACTTGTATGTAAAGTCTGCTCAAGCTGCACAACGTGCAAATTCAGCAACTGCTTTAACTCGTTCACAAGTTAGAGGTGGTGGTAAGAAGCCATGGGCTCAAAAAGGTGGCGGACGTGCTCGTGCTGGTTCACGTCGTTCTCCTATATTCGTAGGTGGTGGTAAGGCATTTGGTCCTAAAAACAACCGTAACTACGATTTAAAAGTAAATAAAAAGCAAAAAAAACTTGCTTTAAACTTTGCTTTAAATGAGCATGCACTAAACGGTACTCTTTTTATTGTTGATAGTCTTGAAGTTGCATCTGGTAAAACTAAAGATGCTGCTGCAATATTTAAAACTTTAAACCAAAGAGATACTCTTATTGTTAAATCTTTATTAGATGAGCCAACATACTTAGCATTTGAAAATCTATCTGCTACTTATGTTATCGAGTCTAATGAATTAAATGCTTTCTTAGCTGCTAACTATCGTTCAATTGTGATAGAAAAAGCAGTATGGGAAACTCTGACAAGTGAGGCTAAGTAATGGCAGATATTACAGATATTAAGTCTATATTATATACAGAGAAGACTCTTGGTATGCAAGAAGATGGTGTAATCGTTGTACAAACATCTCCTCGTATGACTAAGACAGGTCTTAAAGAGGTTTTTCGTGAGTATTTTGGAATTATTCCAAGCAATATTAACTCATTGAATCAAAACGGAAAAGTTAAAAAATTCCGTGGTGTTGCAGGTAAACAAAATAACTTTAAAAAGTTTTATGTTACTCTACCTGAAGGTGCACAAATAGAAAGTTTGGCGGTATAAGATGGCAATAAAAACTTATAAACCAACGACTCCATCTCGTCGTTTTATGACTAATGTTGATTCTGGTGACATTACAGCTAAAGCAAGCGTTCGTTCATTACTTGTAAAACTTCCAACAACAGCTGGTCGTAACAATAATGGTCGTATTACATCTCGTCATAAACAAGCGGGTGCTAAAAAACTATACCGTATCATTGATTTCAAAAGAAATAAATTTGATATTCCAGGTACTGTAGCAGCTATTGAATATGATCCATACCGTAACTGTCGTATTGCACTTATCAGCTATGCTGATGGTGAGAAAAGATATATACTTCAACCAAAAGGTTTAAGTGTTGGTGATGTTGTTACTGCT
Source organism: Helicobacteraceae bacterium (assembly GCA_024635885.1). Lineage (GTDB taxonomy): Bacteria > Campylobacterota > Campylobacteria > Campylobacterales > Sulfurimonadaceae > Sulfurimonas. The sequence goes on from JAGXIA010000019.1 coordinate 4,087, forward strand.
GCTGAGTCTGGTTTAGATGTTAAACCAGGTAATACTATGAAGCTTAAGAATATCCCGGTTGGTACTATTATTCATAATGTAGAGTTAAAAGTTGGTAAGGGTGGACAAATGGTTCGTTCTGCTGGTACTTCTGCTCAAATTATGGGTCGTGATGGTAAGTATGTTTCACTTCGTATGCCTTCTTCTGAAATGCGTTTAGTTCTAGGTGAATGTCTAGCAACTATGGGTTCAGTGGGTAATGAAGAATTCGGAAATATAGTTATCGGAAAAGCTGGTCGTCAGCGTCACTTAGGTATTCGTCCTCAAACTCGTGGTTCTGCAATGAACCCAATTGATCACCCGCATGGTGGTGGTGAAGGTAAAACGAACTCAGGTCGTCATCCGGTTACTCCATGGGGTAAACCAACTAAGGGTGCTAAGACTCGTCGTAATAAAGCAAGTAGTAAACTTATTATTACTCGCCGTAAACCAAATGCAAAAAGGGTAGGCTAATGGCTCGTTCAGTAAAAAAAGGTCCATTTGTTGATGATCATTTAATGAAGAAAGTTGTTGCAGCTAAGGCTGAAAGCAAGAAAAAACCTATTAAAACATGGTCTCGTAGAAGTACTATTCTACCTGACATGATAGGTTTAACTTTCAATGTTCACAACGGACGTCAATTTATTCCTGTATATGCTACAGAGAATCATGTTGGTTATAAATTAGGTGAATTCGCACCAACTCGTACGTTTAAGGGCCATAAAGGTTCTGTACAGAAAAAGGTAGGTTAATCATGGCTAGAGCATTATTGAAATTTATCCGTGTTTCACCTATTAAATCTCGTCTAATTGCTAGAGAGATTCAAGGTATGAATGCTGAAGCAGCTTTAGCAGCTTTAGAATTTACTCCGAACAAAGCAGCAAAAATTATTGCTAAAGTGCTTGCATCTGCAGTTGCAAATAGCGGTAGTGAAGCAGAAGATTGTGTTGTTAAATCATGTCGTGTTGACAATGGTCCAGTACTAAAACGTTTCCGTCCACGTGCTCGTGGTATGGCTTCAGGTATTAGAAAACCAACAGCACATATATTAGTAGAAGTAGAGGGTAAATAATATGGGTCACAAAGTTAATCCTATTGGTTTACGTCTTGGTATCAACCGTAATTGGGAAAGCCGTTGGTTTCCTGATTTTAAAACAGCTCCAGAGAGTTTAGGTGAAGATTACAAGATTCGAACATATTTGAAGAAAGAACTTTACTATGCTGGTGTTGCGAACATCATTATAGAAAGAACAGTTAAAAGACTTCGTGTAACAATCGTTGCAGCTCGTCCTGGTATCATTATTGGTAAAAAAGGTGCGGACATTGAGAAGCTTAAAACTGCAGTTCAAAAATTAGTAGGTAAGCCAATATCTCTAAACATTAAAGAAGAGAAAAAAGCGCAAACTTCAGCACAACTTGTTGCTGAAAATGTAGCTACTCAACTTGAACGTCGTGTTGCATTTCGTCGTGCTATGAAGAAAGTTATGCAAGGTGCACAGCGTTCTGGTGCAAAAGGTATTAAAATCGCAGTTGCAGGTCGTCTTGGTGGAGCTGAAATGGCTCGTACTGAGTGGTATTTAGAAGGACGTGTTCCTTTACATACACTTCGTGCTAGAATTGATTATGGTTTTGCTGAAGCGCATACAACTTATGGTTGTATAGGTATTAAAGTTTGGATATTCAAAGGTGAAGTACTTACTAAAGGTATTCCTGCGGAAGTAAAAGAAGAAAATAAAGAGACACGTCGTCCTAAGCGTGCTCCTAGACGCGATAGCGAAAAGGCTGAATAGTTATGTTGATGCCAAAGAGAACAAAATACCGTAAGGTAATGAAGGGTCGTAACCGTGGTTATGCTCGTTCAGGTTATAAATTAGCTTTTGGTGACATCGCTTTAAAAGCTGTAGAAGCAGGTCGTATTAACTCTCGTCAAATAGAGTCGGCTCGTATTTCTGCAACTCGTCACATTAAAAGAAATGGTAAGATTTGGATTCGTGTATTCCCTGCTAAACCGTTAACTGCTAAACCGCTTGAAACTCGTATGGGTAAGGGTAAAGGACCAGTTGATCAATGGGTAATGAATATTAAGCCAGGTCGTATAATTTTTGAAATGGCTGGTGTACCAGAAGAGATTGCTCGTGAAGCATTAACTCTTGCGTTACACAAATTACCATTTAAAACAAAAATAATCACTGCGGAGATGAACAATGAAATATTCTGATTTAGCAGAAAAGAACTCAGCTGAACTTCAAGCTATGCTTAAAGAGAAAAAGACTGAGCTTTTTACTTTAAAAATTAAACAAAAGATGATGCAATTGACCAACACTAATGAAATTACTGTTGCGAAAAAAGATATTGCTAGAATCAACACTGCACTTACTGCAGTGGCAAACTAAGGGCTGATGATGACACATAAACGTGAAATTCAAGGTAAAGTAGTTACGATTGCAGGCGACAAAACGGTATCTATCGTTGTTGAACGTCGTGTAATGCACCCTCGTTACCATAAAGTTGTAAAACGTTTCAAAAAGTACTTAGTACATGATGAGCGTAATGAAGTAAAAGTCGGTGATGAAGTTATTGCAACTGAATGTCGCCCACTTTCTAAGACTAAATCTTTTAGACTTAAGACAGTAGTGACAGGAGCTAAATAATGATCCAAGGTTTTACTCGTCTAAATGTAGCTGATAATACAGGTGCAAAAGAGATTATGTGTATTAAGGTACTTGGCGGTTCTAAGCGTCGTTATGCTTCAGTAGGTGACGTTATTGTTGCTTCTGTAAAGAAAGCGACTCCAACTGCTAAAGTTAAAAAAGGTAAAGTAGTAAAAGCTGTTATTGTTAGAACTAAAAAAGAGATTCAACGTGAAAACGGTTCTCTTATTCGTTTTGATGACAATGCAGCAGTTATACTTGATGACAAGAGAGAGCCTATTGGTACTCGTATCTTCGGACCTATCGGTCGTGAAGTTCGTTATGCTGGATTCATGAAAATTGTATCTCTTGCGCCGGAGGTTGTTTAATGGCAAAGTTTAATTTCAAAAAAGGCGATACTGTAGAAATTATCGCTGGCGATGACCGTGGAACTAAGGCAACTGTATTAGCAGTTATGCCAAAGAAAAACAAGCTAATCGTTGAGGGTTGTAAAGTTGCTAAAAAAGCAATTAAACCAACTGAAGACAACACTAAAGGCGGTCATATCAATAAAGAGATGCCTATAGATGTTTCAAATGTACGTAAAGTGGAGGCATAATTAGATGGCTCGTTTAAAAGAAAAATATTTAGGTTTAAAAACTGAAATTCAAGCTGATTTAGGAATTAAAAATCCTATGCAAACTCCAAAAGTTGATAAAGTTGTTATCTCTGTTGGTGCTGGTTTTGCTATGAAAGACAATAAGCTTATTCAAAACATTGAAGATACTATTACTACAATTGCTGGTCAAAAAGCAACTACAGTAATCGCGAAAAAATCTGTTGCAGGTTTTAAAGTTCGTGAAGGTATGCCAGTTGGTATACGTGTTACACTTCGTGGTGAAAACATGTATAACTTCTTAGATCGTCTAATTTCTATTGCACTTCCTCGTGTAAAAGATTTCCGTGGTGTTCCAAGAAATGGCTTTGATGGTCGTGGTAATTATAACTTCGGTCTTCAAGAACAACTTATTTTCCCAGAGATTGGTTATGATTCAATCATGCAAATCCATGGTATGAATATCACAGTTGTTACAACTGCTGATTCTGATAAGGCAGCTTACACTCTATTAGAGAAAATGGGCATGCCTTTCACTAAAGGGAGTAACTAATGGCTAAGAAGTCAATGATCGCAAAAGCGAAAAGAACTCCAAAGTTTGCAGTACGTGCGTACACAAGATGTCAAATCTGTGGTCGTCCACACTCAGTACTACGTGACTTTGGAATCTGTCGTATATGTTTTAGAAAAATGGCAAACGAGGGATTAATCCCAGGTGTTAGAAAGTCTTCTTGGTAATCCAAGAGGAAACTTCTAATTATTAGTTTTTACTTTATATTAAAGTAATCACAAAGTCAAGGAATAATAATGGCAATTAATGATCTAGTATCAGATGCGTTAACACGTGTTCGTAATGCGGGTATGAGAAGATTACCAGTTACTACTTTAGTTCACTCTAAGAGTGTTGAAGCATTAGCGAATATCTTAGTAGAAAAAGGTTATATTGATAGTTGTAACGTTGTTGAAGACGGCGTTAAAAAAACTATTAAGGTAGTATTAAAGTACAATGATGAAGGTAAGACTGTAATCAATGAACTAAAGAGAATTTCTAAGCCTGGTAGACGTGTTTACAAAGGTAAAGAAGATATTAAAAGATTCAAAAATGGTTACGGAACTATTATTGTTAGTACATCTCATGGCGTTCTTGCTAATGACAAAGCTTACGAGCTTGGCATTGGTGGTGAAGTTATGTGTACGATTTGGTAGGGAGATAGCATGTCAAGAATAGGAAAAAAACCTGTAGAATTTGCAGCTGATATTAATGTTAGTTCAAATGGAAATGTTATAACTTTTGTCAAAGGCAAACATAGTGTTGATTTAGATACAAAAGGTAATGTTAGTTTTACTATAGAAGGAAATACTTTAACTTTTGCAGCTATGTCTGAGAGTAAAGTACACAGAGCTTTCTGGGGTACATATCGTGCACTTGCTGCAAATGTCGTAATTGGACTTACTACTGGTTATACTAAGCAATTAGAAATCAATGGTGTTGGTTACCGTGCAGCTGTAAATGGTAGAATACTTAATTTACAACTTGGTTTTTCTCATGATATTAATTATGAATTACCAGATGCTATAGAAGCAAGTGTTGAGAAAAATGTGATTACTTTTAAAAGCCATAACAAGCAAACGCTTGGTCAAGTTGCTGCAGAAGTTAGATCATTCCGTCCACCAGAGCCTTACAAAGGTAAGGGTGTTAAGTATGTAGAAGAGTATATCGTGCGTAAAGCCGGTAAAACTTCTAAGAAATAAGGGAGGAATATAAATGAATACTAAAGTATTAAAAAGCAAAGTTGCGAATCGTTTAAAGCGTAAGCGTCGTATCCGTGCAAAAATATCTGGTTGTGCTTCACTTCCTCGTGTTTCTGTATTTCGTTCAAATCGTTACTTGAGTGTACAAGCTATTGATGATGTTACTTCAACAACATTATGCGCACAAAATTCAAAGTCGACTGGTCATAAATCAAACAAAGAAGGTGCAGCTGCACTTGGCGCGGCATTTGCTGCAACGCTAAAAGAAGCTAACATTTCTGCGATTGTATTTGATCGTAATGGTTACCAATATCACGGTGTTATAGCTGCGTTTGGTGATGCACTTCGTGCTAACGAAATTAAGTTTTAGGGGCTGATGATGGAAATCAATAGAGAAGATTTTGAAGAAGCGATTGTAAATATAGGTCGTGTAACAAAAGTTGTAAAAGGTGGACGTCGTTTTCGTTTTACTGCACTTATCGTAGTTGGTAACAAAAATGGTACCGTTGGATATGGTGTTGGTAAAGCTAAAGAGGTTCCAGATGCAATTCGTAAAGCAGTTGATGAAGCTTTTAAAAATTTAACTACTGTTAAAATTAAAGGTTCAACAATTGCTCACGATATTGAGCATAAGTATAATGCAAGTCGTATTTTACTTAAGCCTGCATCAGAAGGTACTGGTGTTATAGCTGGTGGAGCTGCTCGTCCTGTACTTGAGCTTTCAGGTATAAAAGATGTGCTTACTAAATCAATCGGCTCTAACAATCCAAATACACTTGTTCGTGCTACTATTGAAGCACTTTCAAGAATAAAAGGTTAGAAAATGGGTATTGAAAATTTAACACCTGCACCAGGTTCAACAGCTAATCGTAAGCGTGTTGGTCGTGGACAAGGTTCTGGTACTGGTAAGACTTCGGCTCGTGGTCAAAAAGGTCAGAAATCTCGTACAGGTTATAGTAGAAAAAGAAACTTTGAGGGTGGTCAACAACCACTTGCTAAAAGATTACCAAAGATTGGATTTACATCTCGTTATGTAAAGCCATATATAATTAATGTTGAAAAAGTAACAGTAGTTGGAGAATTAGCTGAAATTACTATGGAAACTATCCGTAGTGTTCATAAAATCTCTGCTACAATTACTAAGGTTAAGTTAGTTGGTGCTTCAGCGAAAGATTTAGCATCAAAAATCAAAGACGAAAACATTACTACAACTGGTAAATAGTTGTGAATAAAAATCTAGTTAATAAGATACTTATTACAATCGGGTTTTTATTTATTTATCGCCTACTGGCTTATGTGCCAGTACCTGGCGTTGATACCGCTGTAATAGCATCCTTCTTCGACTCACATCAATCAGATGCATTAGGTCTTTTCAATATGTTCAGTGGTAACGCTGTTGAACGACTATCTATCATTTCACTTGGTATTATGCCTTACATCACTGCTTCAATCATTATGGAACTTTTAGCTGCTACATTCCCTACTCTTGGTCAAATGAAAAAAGAGAGAGACGGTATGGTTAAATATATGCAAATAATCCGTTATGCGACTATTGTTATTACAATTATTCAAGCAATTGGTGTAAGTGTTGGACTTCAAAGTTTAACCGGACCAACTGGAAACAGTGCCATATTAGCTGACCATAACACATTCATACTTCTTTCTGCAGTATCTATGTTAGCTGGAACAATGCTTTTAATGTGGATTGGTGAGCAGATTACTCAAAGCGGTATTGGTAACGGTATTTCACTTATTATCTTTGCCGGTATAGTTTCTGCAATTCCTAGTGCAATAGGTCAGAGTGTTACTATGGTAAATAGCGGAGCAATGAGCTTTATTACTTTAATAGCTATTCTTGCATTGATATTTGCTACAGTAGCAATTATTATCTATGTCGAACTAGGTGAGCGTCGTATTCCGGTAACATATGCTAAGAAGACTATGTTGCAAAACCAAAACAAAAGAGTAATGAATTATATTCCTATTAAAGTTAATTTAGCTGGTGTTATTCCAGTTATCTTTGCTAGTGCAATATTAATGTTTCCTATGACGGTTTTATCGAGTAGTACTAATCCTACTATTCAAGGTATAGCTGACTTATTAAGCCCTAATTCTTACTTCTTTAACTTTTTGACTTTTGCATTTGTTGTATTCTTTGCATTTTTTTATGCTTCGATTACTTTCAATGCAAAAGATATATCAGAGAATTTAAAAAGACAGGGTGGATTTATTCCAGGTATCCGTACTGGTAAAGCTACGATGGAGTTTCTTAACGAGACTGCTAGTAGATTAACTTTTACAGGTGCTCTTTATCTTGGTCTTGTTGCTACTTTACCGTTTATGATTATCAAAGGAATGGGAGTTCCATTCTTCTTTGGTGGTACAGCGGTTTTGATCGTTGTTCAAGTAGCATTAGATACAATGAGAAAAATTGAAGCTCAGGTTTATATGAGTAAGTATGAAACTTTAAGTGCAGTTGGTCTCTAAAGATGGCTATTGCGCTTAGAAAACCTGCAGAAATAGAAAAATTAAGAGCTGCTAACAAAATAGTTGGTGGCGCATTAGAACTAATGCGTGCTAACACAAAAGTGGGAGCTTCTTTAAAAGACCTTGATGCGATGGGTGAGGATTATATCCGAAGTCACGGTGCTAAGCCCTCTTTTAAAGGTCTTTATGGTTTTCCTAATTCTGTTTGTTGCTCACTAAATGAAGTGATTATTCATGGTATTCCAACTGATTATAAACTTCAAGAAGGTGACATTATCGGTTATGATATTGGAACTGAACTTGAAGGTTATTTTGGTGATGCAGCCATTACTGCAGCTGTTGGAAAAATATCTAAACATGATGAAGATATGATTGCATGTGCTAAAGATACTTTATATCATGCAATCAGTGAAATAAAAGCCGGTATGAGGTTTAAAGAACTTTCTCTTATTATTGAAAAGTTTATAATATCTCGCGGGTTTATGCCACTTCATGATTTTTGTGGTCATGGAATTGGTAAGCAACCTCATGAAGAACCACAAATACCAAACTACCTTAATGGTCATAATGCTAAAGCGGGTCCTAAAATTAAAGATGGTATGGTTTTTTGTTTGGAACCTATGATATGTCAAAAAGATTCAAAACCAATTATTCTAGAGAATAAGTGGGATGTTGTTAGTGCCGATGGTTTACGCGGTTCACACTATGAGCATACTGTTGCAGTTATTAACGGTAAAGCTGAAATTTTATCTCTCGCTTAGAGAAGAAGAAGGATTAAAATGGCTAAATCAGATGTTATCGAAGTAGATGGCAAGATTATAGAGGCTTTGCCAAATGCAACATTTCGTGTTGAACTAGAAAATGGACATATTATTTTATGTCATATCGCTGGAAAAATGCGTATGCACTATATTAAAATACTTCCAGGTGATAAAGTTAAACTTGAGTTAACACCGTACTCTCTTGATAAGGGACGTATTACTTATCGCTATAAATAGACGAAGAGCTAAAACCTCTTTGTCCCGTATTATTTAATAACTTATGTATTATCTCTTTCATTAGTTGAACACTGATACTTGGATTTTCGTAGATGAATGTTTTGAAAGAGTCTTTAGATAATGTAAGTGTTTGAACATCACTAACTGACTTTACAGAAGCAGTTCTTGGACTATCTCCTAAAAGTGCAATCTCTCCAAAATAATCTTTATCACCAAGTTGATTTACAACAACAGCACCTACTTCTACATTTACATTGCCAGATATAATTATAAAGAGTGTATCGCCCATTCCCCCTTGTTTTACAATATATTCATTTGCTTTAAAGCTTAGAATTTTAGCAGAATGAGCTAATAAATTTAGTTCTCTGAATTTAATACTTTTAAATACAGGTATATTATGGAGATACATCATTTTGTCATAATTTGTTATCTTATTAAAATTATTCATGATCTTGTCTAGAAGGTCACTTATGTCATTATCTTCTTTTAGTGACTCAAATCTCTCAAGTACGCTCTCGGGTAAGGACTCTTCTTTATAATCTTTAAACTTAAGAAGGGCAGAAGTTGCAATTGGAATAGATTTATGGTTTAGTAAACCTCGTATTATTTCTTTATTATTATCTACAATAACATTATTATTTACCGAGGTAGATTGTATTATTAATTTATATAAAGAATCTGAAATTGAATTATCCATAAAATCAATGCTATTTTTATCAAACTTAGGGTCAAGAATCATATTTTTATTTCTTAGTATATTAATAGAACTATCTAATTCCTTTTTATTGTCTTTATAAATGACATTTAAAAGTTTAAACAGATCATACAGTTTAATATTGTATTCATTTTCTATAGTATAAATTAAAAAGCTTATTTCCCTAGACTTATCAGTATAAATTGATGCCTGCAAGTCTAAGAGAGATTTTATCTGCTGTATTAAACTCAACACATCAGATTTGAATTTTTCATCAGAATTTAAAAGCTGATCCGTAATCTCCTTATGCACCTGATCTGATATACAAAATTGTTTTTGTAATGATTTAATATAGATACTGTTGAGTTCTCTGTGTTCCTCTAGGGCATCTGCTATCATTTTTTTGTAACTGTTTCTCTGGTGTCTTCTTTCACTTGATTTTTCA
>JAGXIA010000107.1 GCA_024635885.1 Helicobacteraceae bacterium
CTCATCATAAGATTTTTTATAGCGCTCTTAAAAGCTTCAAATCTTGCAGGAATTACTCCTGAGCCATACAAAAGCGGAACTTTTTCAAACAGCATGTGGATTGCCAGTTGATTTGTAAGAGCACCCGAGAGTGCGAAAAGTCCAGTAAAGAGTAAGAATGAAGAATACTCACTTTCAATCCCCACTGATAATACGACAAGCAGAGTTGCCACTAGATTAGTTATTAAACTTTTATTCAATTTCAATATATTTCCTTTTTTTTAAACAATGAAATTATACTAAAATGGTATGATTATGTAAATACAAATTTTATAAAGAGATAATAATGAAAAAAGAGAGTTACGAACTGTTCAAGAGTGCATCTGTAGACGAAATAATAGATGTTTTAGGTACTGAATTAAAGACAAGAAATGAGTCGCCATTTTGGACTGACAAAGTTCTTCCTTTTAGTAAGGCAATTTTAAGTGTACTGGTTCCTCTAAGAGACAATAATATGCTTTTTAATCCAGAGAATAAGCCAGTTTCTGAGTTGACTCCTGAACTCTTTTTTGAATGGAACGATTTTGTAAGCTTAAAAACCTTAGCTTTTACAATTCAAAAATCAAATTCAGAGGGCAAGCTAGTAAGAACTTCTTTGGATGATTCCACATGCCAAAGATACAAAGAGATTGATTTGAGCTTTTTGGGAGACTATCTAAGTAGACACACCGTAAATTTAGAAAATGAATCTTTGGATTTTCCAATTTCAAACTATAACTTACACCAAGGGGTGAGTAACGTTATAAAATCATTACTGTAAATGCATAAATTAATAGAGTATTTTATACACAACAAAAGACTGAATTATGCTCTTTTAGTCTTTTTATTATATTTAGGAGTCAGTGCCTATATTAATATTCCAAAAGAGATATTTCCAAATGTTGAGCTGGATAAGATAAGCGTAAAGGGCTCTTACTCTGGTGCTAGTGCTGCAAATATGGATAAAATGGCAGTACGTGATATAGAGGATGCAATCAGTAATATTAATGGTATAGACAAGACTGAAACGACCATTACTCCGGGTTCTTTTTCTATTACTTTGACACTTAATGAACATTCGAATAGAATAAATCTTTTAAATAAAGTAAAAGATTCTATCTCTTATTCCAGGCAGTATCTTCCATCTGATATGCTTGAACCAACTGCAACTTTGGTAGATAAAAGCAGATCTCTTATAAAGCTTTCAGTATCATCTGACAAACTAAGTATAGGTGAACTGACCGTCATAGCACAGGAAATAAAATCTAAACTCTCAAGAGTAAAAAATATTAGCGAAATATCCATTCGCGGTGATTCAAATGAAGAGGTGACAATAAGAGTTAATTCTGAAGCCATTTTGGCATATGGATTAAACCCGGCAAGTGTTACAAGTGCCATATCTAACCTATCATATATTTTTCCTATCGGGAGCATTGAAGAGAGCGGAAACTTTGCTTTTATTTCAACTGTAAACGGCAAGGCAAATGTTAAAGAGTGGCAAGAGAGCATACTTGAAATAGATTCAAAGTATGTGAAACTAGGAGATATCGCTGAGATAGAAATACACTACCCACAAACAACTACGCTCTCATCATTTAACAATAACCCTACATTAACCCTCGTTATCTCAAAAGGAGAACTGGGGAATTCTATAGAATTATCTAAAGAGTTGCGAAAGTATGTAAAAAAGATAGAAAAAAATTATGAGGGAGTTATCTTTAACTTTTACCAAGACAGCTCAAAACCAATAAATGATCGCTTAGATACGGTTATCTCTAACCTTATGTTTGGACTCATATTAGTATTCTTATCTATGTATGTTTTAATTAATCTGCGTATTGCTTTTATTGTGGCGCTTGGTATCCCTTTTTCTTTTATTATAGGGCTTTTATTTATTTACTATATGGGATATACCATAAACATAGTCTCCCTTTTAGGCGCACTTATAGTTATAGGTATAGTTGTTGATGATGCCATTGTTGTGAGTGAGAACATTCAAAGACATATAGACGAAGGAATGGAAGTAAAACAAGCTTCTTTAACGGGTGTAAAAGAGATGGTTTTGCCTGTAACTCTGGCAACTGTTACAACTGCCGCAGCATTCTTACCCATTTTTTTAATGCAAGGCGAAACAGCTCTGTTTTTGATTCTAGTACCAATTGTAGTTGTAATGATTTTGTTAGGCTCACTTGTGGAAAGTTTTTTCTTTTTGCCGCTTCATGCAACAGAATTTCTAAAAAAGAGTAATAATTTCGTAGATTGGAAACCTTTTCAAAGTCTGTATTCAAAGACTTTATCTTTTCATATTGAGTATAAAAAGACTTTTGTAATTATGTTTTTAGTCTTAATCCCAATAGCAACAGTTATAACCGCTAAATCTATGAAGTTCCAGTTCTTTCCAAATTTTGATGGAAGTAACTTATATATTTCGGGAAAAATGGACATCAATACACCCTTAGAAGATACCTTTAGAATATCAAAAGAGATAGAGGCTGAGTTAATGAAGCATGCAGATGAATTCTCGCTAAAATCAACTTCTTCTACTAGCGGATACAGAAGAAGCCTGTCTGGAGAGAGTGAGCATAACAATAATGTATTTTATATTACGATGGAACTTTATGACAGAACCGAAAACAATTGGGTCAGTAAATACATTAACCCTATTTTAAACTTTAGTTTTGATTTTAATAATCCTGAAAAAATAAGAGAAAAAAGGACTTTTGAGTTATCTCCGCGCGCTAAAGAAATTATCGCAAAATATAAAGACAAGTACAAGATGCTTGAACTTGGCGTTATGGAAGATAAACCTGGACTTATTCGTAGTGATATTCAGATAAATCTCTCGGGAAGTAATGATGCTAAGTTAGAGGGCGCTATCAAAAAACTTGAAGATGTCATGTCTAAAATAGAGGGCATTTTAAACTTTAGTGATAACATCAGATACGGAAAAATGGAGTATAAAATAAAAGTAAACTCTTATGGAGAGAGTTTGGGGCTTAGTGAAGCCAGTATTTCCAGAACACTGAGTGATTATTTTTTAGAGCGACGTCAAGCTACAACCTTTAACGAACGTGGTGTAATGGAGATAAAAACAGAAGATTTATATAAAGATGAGACTCAAACTCTAATGGATTTCAATATAGCAATAGGTGATGGACGGTATGTAAAACTTACAGAAATTGCAGAGATCATAAAAATAAGAGATTATGAAAAGATCAATAAGTTAAATGGAAGTATTATTAAAACAGTATTTGCAAATGTTGATAAAAGAAAACTCACACCAGAAGAGGTTTTAAATGCACTTGAGCCAACATTGGATGAAATATCAGGCTCTGATATAGAAGTAAACTTACTTGGAGAAAAAGAGAAAAATAAACAGCTACAGGGCGATATGAAAAAAACAGTTCTTTTAGCCATGTTTTTAATCTTTTTAACACTTTTACTTATTTTTTCAAAGGTAAAGTATGTTCTTATGGTCATGAGTGTAATCCCTCTCTCTGTTTTAGGGGCACTTCTTGGACATAAACTTTTAGGTATTCCTCTAACTATGCCATCAATCATAGGAATACTTGGTCTTGCAGGTGTTGTAATAAATGATGGAATAATCATGCTTGATTTTTTACATGGTACTCATGACTCAGAGGCTTTCTTTAAACGTGCAAAACTGAGACTTCGTCCTATCGTTATTACCTCAGTCACTACATTTTTAGGCTTGTTTACACTTATATTTTATGCGACAGGGCAGGCTGTGATTTTGCAACCCATTGCTATTTCTATCGGTTTTGGTCTGATTTGGGGGACTGCTTTAAATCTTTTATATCTTCCAACACTGTATGCTTTAGTAAATGGTATAAAGCCTATAGAAAAACTTTAATTTAGAAAGATTAAATACAAAGCACCCCAAAGCACAAAGATGAACAGACCGATTACAGTGAAAACTGCAATCAGTCTTACAGTTAAGTGAAATAAAAATTTTAAAAACCCAAGCATTATTTATGACTAATGTTTATATAAAACTACAGGTAAGTGCTTACCCTTTGCAAACATCATTCCGCCTTCTAGGTTGATGACTTTGTAGTTCATTTCTTTAGACAAAAAGTGTGATAGTACTTTTGTTCTGCTTCCGGTTCTGCAAATAAGAGCAAAGGGCTTAGTCGTATCAACTTTGTTATTTAACTCTGTTAAAAAGCCCTCAATATCATAACCGCCGCGTTCATTAAAAAACATAATAGGAATGGCTCCTTTTAGGAGTCCGGTTTCCATCCACTCTGGTGGAGTTCGTATATCTACAATCGGAGTTTTATCGTCAAGCAGTTTTTGTGATGTGTACTCATTTGTAACTTTTGCAAACAATGATGCGCTTAAAATTAGTAATAATAAGAATATATTTTTCAATATTTACTCCATGTGGAAATTTATAGATATAATTATATCTATAAATAAATAATAGGCTTAAAATGGCAGCATCTCAAAAAGCTATAGACAACTCAAACAGACTCCGTTATATCAGAGCGCTAGACAGATTTCATAAAAGCATGATTTCTTACTTGTTAAATACACCCGAACTGACACAAGAGCGTTTTGACAAAAAAATAGAAAATGCACAAAAGCTTTTAAAAAGAGTTGAGGAGATTCCTCTTTACAAAGGAGAACTGCAAGATTTACAAACACTTGTTAAAAAAATAATATCTTATAAAGAATCTGAAAAAAATATACAAGACATAAAAGAAGAAATACTTTACAGTTCAAACCAACTAGATAAAAGCAAAAATGCAAGAAGATACAAAAAAGACAAACATACCAGCGATAAATTTGAAGATTGGGAATAGATAACTAGAATGTTACTTGTTGAACAAACGCTTTGAAGGATGTTACCAATGGCTAGAATATTACTTGTTGAGGACGATCCCATACTCTCCGAAACTCTTAAAGAACTGTTAGAAGATGAAGGGTACAGCTTAACATTGGCTAACGCTGCAGAGATAGCACTTGAAGCTACATATAATGAAGAATTTGAGCTTATGCTTTTAGATGTAAATATACCA
>JAGXIA010000108.1 GCA_024635885.1 Helicobacteraceae bacterium
TTAATAGAAATCCAGGATAAGCAAAGAGTGAATTTTATTTACTCCATTTCAAATAATTATTTTAATAAATATAAAAAATATATATTTCAAAATATAGCCGATACATTAATAGAATTAGTAAGTACACTTCCACATGCCGAGAGTAAAAATGAACTTCTATCGGATATTTTAAAAAGTGACCTGATATCTAATAATAATATTTTAGTAATACAGAGTTTTAAACAATTGTGGAGTAAAGTAAAATCAGCAAAAAATTTCAAAAATGCTGATGTTAGCAGGGTGCAGATTCTTATTGCTGAAATTACAATAAAACTTAGAAATAAAGAGTTGGATGAAGAATCAAGAGAAAAGCTTTTGCTTTCTTTTAAGAAATACGACTTAGAGTTGAGCAAATTAAGCCAGCTAAGCTTAGATAATTTTGATTCAACTCTCAAAAGACTAAAAGAGACAATGGTTAACGCAATGTTAAAAATAAGTTCTTAGTTGTTTTTTACTTTAAGTTTAGCAAGTAGTTTTCCATCTTTTTGAAAAATTTCTAATTTTGTATCCATAGGATTTTTTTGTCTTTGTAAGCTCCCTTGAACGGAATGCAATACATGGAAAAATTTCTGAAACATAGGCACGATTATATGGTCTATATTGTCTTTTTTGAGGATTAGGGCTAAAGCATCTACTGCGCAGTAATAAACAGCTTTATTTATAGAACGTTGAATGAGGTAATCATGCATTATATCTATGTTCTTTTCTAAAACTATTTTATCTTCATCTGTTAAAATCTTATTTTCACGAGCTCTTATTAAATCATGCTCTATTTCTTCTTCTATATGATGATTTTCTTTTTCCATCAACTGCCCAATATTTGGACAGTACTTTTTTAATTCATCTACAAGTTCATCAGAAGAGAGTCGACTAGCATCAGTTTGATAAGTATATATTTTGCCTTCAAAGTAGTTATGATCCATAGCTTTTAAGAGTTGGACAACAATATTTAAATAAGCAAACTTATCTTCTTTATTGTTATCGAATTCTATGCCTGTATGCGAAATTATCGGCTTGGGACCAACATACTTGAGTGTCATAGTATATTCCTTATCATGTGTTAGTTAATTTTATATCGACTTTTAATACTAAACGTTAAATCTAAAGTGCATAATATCACCATCTTGAACGATATATTCTTTGCCTTCGAGTCTCATTTTACCGGCCTCTTTGGCTTTTGCTTCGCCACCAAGTTCAACAAAGTCTTTATAATTTATAACTTCAGCCCGTATAAAACCTTTTTCAAAATCGTTATGTATAGCTGCTGCAGCTCTTGGAGCAGTTGAATTTTGTTTTATAGTCCAGGCACGTACTTCTTTGACACCGGCTGTAAAGTAGCTCATAAGACCTAGTTTAGCAAAACCTTTATGTATGATTTGCTCTAACCCTGACTCTTCAACACCCAAATCAGTTAAAAACTCTTGTGCTTCTTCATCTTCAAGTCCTATTAGTTCTTCTTCAACTTTAGCACATAGTTTGATAAGCTCACAATTGTTTTTTTGCGCATGTTCTCTTAATAATTTAACGTATTCATTATCTTCTAGTAGACCGTCTTCATCTGTATTGGCGCCATACATAATTTCTTTGTTAGTTAAAAACCTAACTTCTTGATTTAGTTGCTGATATACTTCGCTATCTACATCTTTAAAATTTCTTGCTAAGTTTCCATCAGCTAAATATTCTAAAAGTTCTTCTGCCATATCTAGGGCAGCTTTAGCATTTTTGTCAGCTTTTGCTTGTTTTCTTAGTCTATCAATACGATTTGATAAAACTTCTATATCAGCTAAAATAAGCTCACCTTCAATAATTTCAACATCACGAAGCGGATCAATACTCCCTTCATTATGGATAATGTTATCATCATCAAAACATCTTACAATCTGAAGTATTACCTCTGTTTCACGGATAGTAGATAAAAATTTGTTTCCCAAACCTTCACCCTTGGAAGCACCCTTGACAAGCCCCGCAATATCAACAAAGTCAAGTGTCGAGTACTGGATACGCTCAGGCTTAACTATTTTTGCTAGCTCTGCTAATCGTTTGTCAGGAACAGGTACTACAGCTTTATTTGGCTCGATAGTACAAAAAGGGTAGTTTGCTGCTTCGGCGTTTTGTGCTTTTGTCAGTGCGTTGAAAGTTGTTGATTTACCTACGTTTGGAAGTCCTACTAGACCTATTGCTAATCCCATTGATAACCTTTATTGTTCTTAAAAAATAATTTCCTGATTCTACCTAAAAGTTGCTTTGAGTTTTTATAAGTGTAGGTATTTTAAAGAAGGGCCTCTCTGAGAGCATTTCTTGAAGCTTTATCAACGAGAGTAAAAATCTTGTCTATCTCATCCTTTGTTTCTTGTCTCTTATGTCCTTTTACTTTCACAAATTCACAATCCAGTAAATCAGTTATTTTATAAAACTCTTTATATAGTTCATGATTTATTATACGTTTGTTACTTCTGGACATATAGTCACTCTTTTCAAAGCGTTCTCTTCTTCTCTTTAATCCTATTATATTTTGACAGTCAGTATAAATGATGATTTTGTAATTATCTGAATTTAACTCACCCAAAGCCCAAAGAAGAGCTTCTAACTCTAGTTTGGATGAACTTGTATTTTCAAATCTTTTAGTTTTAATATTATTTTTTGAAATAACGGACTCTATTTCATCTTCGCCAAGAAGTAGGTAAGCACCATATCCGACCTTTGTCTGTGGATTTACGCTTGCATCTGTAAAGAGGAAAAGTTTAGGTTTACTATTTATGATCTGTGTATCTCTTTGATTTATTTTTGGTAAAGATATCAGTAGTGCTTGATACCTTTACTCGATAATATGTTTTAGTCTATATTTTTTAAAAAGTTACTTATTAATCTAACACCTGCACCAGTTCCACCGTAGACATTACAGTCCCAAGGTGTCTCCGTGTAAGCCGAACCGGCTATATCAAAGTGTAGCCATTTTTCTTTGTTCTCTTCTTTGATAAATTTATCTAAAAAAAGTCCAGCTGTAATAGCTCCACCGTATGGTTTTGAAGATACATTTGAGATATCTGCTATTTCACTTTTTAAAAGTTTTTTAAGGTGTCTGTTAAATGGCAGAGAACCTGTAAGTTCACCTGATTTACTCGATGCTTTGCAAAGAGAGTCTTTTAATTTACTTGAGTGACCCATAATACCGGTAGTATACTGTCCAAGAGCGACCATACAAGCACCAGTAAGTGTAGCAAAGTCAAATATGTAATCAGCATTTACTTTGTCTTGTGCATAGCTTAAAACGTCTGCTAAAACTAAACGACCTTCAGCATCAGTATTTCTAACTTCTATGGTGGTTCCGCTTCTAGAGACTAATACGTCATCAGGCTTATAAGCATCTCCCCCTACCATGTTTTCAACTGCGCCTATAAATCCGTGAATCTCAACATCAAGTTTTAGCTCGCTGGCAGCTTTAATCATTCCAAGAACGGCACACGCTCCAGCTTTATCCATCTTCATAGTTACCATTGAAGCAGGTTGTTTAAGGCTTAGTCCACCGCTGTCGTAAGTCAAACCCTTTCCTACAAGTGAGATAATTTTTTTAGGATTAGCCGGTTTGTATGATAGATGAATTAATGCACTTCCGTGAATAGATGCACGACCAACAGCAAGCATTGCTCCCATTTTTTCTTTTTCTAAATCTTTTTCTTGAAGTATTTCACACTCTAATGAATTATCAGCAGCAAGTAGTTGTGCCAAGTAGACCATTGATTGCGGGTGCATTTCCTGTGGGGCTGTATTTACAATATCTCTTGCAAAACATGTTGCATTAGCAACGATAAGTGCTTCATTAAAAGTGTTTTGAACTTTTTTAAAATCAAGTGTATTAATACACAAAGATATGTTTTTTAAAGTAATCTCTTCAGGTTTTGATTTATAGTCGTTAAACTCATACCCACCTAAAACTATTCCTTCAATCAAACCAGCTAAAGAAGAGTTTGAAATAACATCTAATTTAACGCTTTTATAGTTTGAAGACTTAAGTGCTTTTATTGCACTTGCAGCAGCGCTTCTGATATTATCATTATTTTTTTTGTCAATTCCACATGCCAGTATTCCTCGCTCATGTAAAAAACATATTGAGTCCTGTTCCGCTTTAAAGCCTGCTTGATTCAAAATTTTAGTTTCTGTATGATCAGAAAGCTTGTCCGAAGTTAAAAATTCTACTGTAATATCTGCTTTGATATCAGAAATACTTTTCTTTGATAGTTTAATATTCATATTAGTCCACTCTTTAAAATTATATGTTGAGATAATAGCTAAAGATTTATAAGAGGCAGTTGACTTTTTAAAGTCAAGCTTTTAATAATCAATACTCTTTATACTTTCCATTTTTGACATCTTCTTTGATTTGAGAAAGCTTTTCTTCTAGGATGTCAACTAATAATTCAGATGCTTTTTGATCATCTGCCTCAGGAACATTCCAATCAGTTATTTTTAGATTTGATTTAAAAAGAGACTCCAAATCATCTCTAATTTCATTTTTTCTATTTTTTAAGTCTTTTTCTACTGGAGTTTTAGGAATTGAATCTTCCTCGTTAAGCCATACATAGGCTTCATAAATTGAGTTAAAAAATCGAATTTCTCCACTTATAAACCAACTGCCAATTTTTACACCATATTCTTCCCAGCCTTTTGTACCGACAAAGGCTATTTTACTAAATACATCTCTAAATTCTACTCCGAATTTGAAATCATCCCATGCTGCTCTAAGTTCCCAACCATCAAAGTTTCTCGCATCTACAAGTATTTTAACTTTAGGTTTTTCTACACCTTCTATAGCATCCCTTAGCATTGGGACCATAATATTATAGTCCTTATGAGTTAAAGTGCCATTTATTTTAATTTTCATAAAGAATAAGTCATCTATTCTGCTTATACCGGCTGAAATACCATGTTCTATATTCTCCTGCATAATACACCTCTTTGTGTGATTTTGTTATTACATAGTGTATCAAAAGAAAGTAATTAAAAAAATAAAAGGGGGAGTTTGCTTATACCAAAAAAAGTACGGCACGTAGAAATGAATTTTGACTATATTATGTTTTGGATTTTTTAAGATAAACTAAACATAGGCCTTACATTCAGGCTCATGCAAGAAGTCTATTATTTTTTTATTCTTCTCTTTTTCTGACGTTCTTCTCTTTTTGTCTGTATTCGTTCATGGAGTTTATCAAAATAATTATCTTTTATATCTATTGAACTGTGTGCAATGTCTTCACCCATATCAATATTGAGTGTATCTGACTTTTTCATTCCAAGAATTTGAGAAGAGAACACACTTCTGTGCCCCGTCATTAAAAAGCTTATAACTACAGAAATGGCAGCATAATGAGCGACTTCAAGTCCAAACAGTTCCATCGCCATAAAGGTTGCTGCAATCGGTGCATTTGTTGTTCCGGCGAGTACACTAATAAAACCAATTGCTCCAAAAAAAGCTATATGTTCGTTACCGACTAATGTACCAAACCAGTGTCCGCTGGTTGCTCCTATGAAAAATATTGGAGTAAGAATTCCTCCGCTTCCACCAACACCAAGAGTAACGGATGTAAAGAGTGTTTTAATTAAAAAGCTATACCATGGAATATTTTCAGAAACAGACGGTATTGGCTGGAGTATATTATTTATGGTATTTAGTCCCAATCCAAAGTACTGTTCTCCAAAAATGAATGAAAGAATTATTAAAAGAACTCCTCCACCAAAGGCTTTCATATAAACATTTAAACGAATTTTTTGAATAAGTCTTGAAACACGTTTTAGTGTTGTAATTGTTATGTCAGAAACCAAACCAAAAAATATTCCTGCTAAAATAACTTCTATTATCAGTGGAAGGTCAAGTTCGATATGTTGAATAAAATTAACATCAAAGTAGGTATATTCTATTCCTAAAAATTCTGCAGTAGAAAATGCCGCAAAACCAGCTATGAAAGATGGCAGTAAAACATCATAACGTATGAGTCCAACTACAAGTACTTCAAATCCAAAAATAGCACCGGCAATCGGTGTACCAAAAACTGCTGCAAAACCGGCACCGATGCCACATATAACTAATTTTTTACGATCTTTTTTAGAAAAATGGAGAAAATCAGAAACAGCAGATGCCATTCCTGCACCTATCTGCGCTCCTGGTCCTTCTTTACCGGCTGAACCCCCAGAAAAAATAGTTAAAACTGTTGCAAGAAGTTTTACGGGAATAACTTCAATTTCTATTTTTCCAGATTTTTTATGTACAGCTTCGATGACCTTTTCTGTTCCGTGTCCTTCTGCATCAGGAGCATATTTTTTAACCAGCCAAACCGTCAGAAGTAATGCGAAAGGAAGCATATAGTAATATTTGAAAGGCAAGTACCCCTGACTCTGTTCTGAGACTTGCAGTATTTTTAAAAAGAGCGTAACACTTGCTCCAATTATAATACCCATAATAGAGGACAAAGCTACCCATTTAATAATACTTAGAAAAATAGTTGTTTGCTCTATAGTGTGCTTTTTCATCATATTTTTTAAATTTTAGTTATCAAAATTTAGTAAATCCTTCGCTTGAATCATATCTTTATCGCCGCGTCCAGAGAGATTTATGATGACTAGTTTATTTTTTATATCTGGTATCTTTTTAAGGTAAGCCACAGCATGTGCGCTCTCAAATGCGGGAATAATTCCTTCTTTTTGTGACAACCATACAAAAGCATCCAGTGCTTCTTGATCTGTAACATTATCATAAGTAACAGATTTGTTGTCATTATGAAAAGAGTGTTCCGGTCCAATTCCAGGGTAATCAAGTCCGGCGCTTATGGAATAGGCTTCTTGTATTTGACCATCTTCATCTTGAAGTGTATAGCTCATCTGACCATGCAGTACACCTGGACGACCTTTTTTCAGTGAACAGCCATGCTTATCTGTCTCTATTCCTAGTCCGCCGGCCTCAATGCCTACGCACTCAACTTTCTCGTCTTCTAAGAAGTGCTGGAATGTTCCAATAGCATTACTTCCGCCACCAATACATGCAATTACATGGTCTGGCAAACGGTTCTCTTTTTCAAGGATTTGTGCTCTTGCCTCATACCCTATAATCGCCTGAAA
>JAGXIA010000020.1 GCA_024635885.1 Helicobacteraceae bacterium
GAAATCATCATATCCGCCGTCAAAATACTCTGCACCATTTTTTGCAAAAATAATAAGTCTGTCGCAAACACGACGGAGCAACTCTTCGGAGTGGGTTACAATGATTACCGAGCCTTTAAAGTTCTGAATTGCTACAGTCAGGGCCTCAATAGAATCCATGTCAAGATGGTTTGTCGGCTCATCAAGGAACAGCAGATTAACGTTACGTGCTAAAATCTGTCCGAGCATTACACGACTCTTCTCCCCACCAGAGAGTAGAGAAATTTTCTTTTTTGCATTGTCT
Organism: Helicobacteraceae bacterium; assembly: GCA_024635885.1. GTDB lineage: Bacteria > Campylobacterota > Campylobacteria > Campylobacterales > Sulfurimonadaceae > Sulfurimonas. The sequence goes on from JAGXIA010000020.1 coordinate 284, forward strand.
CCGCTAAACATCATCCCGCCACAGATGCTTCTGACACTGGCTTCAGAGAGTCCAGGATTTCCAGTATAAATTTCATCCATGACTGTATTGTTAGGACTTAAATGCGAGATATTTGTTTGACCAAAGTGGGCAAATGAAGTAGTGCTATGAAATTTCACTTCTCCGCCTAACTGTTTTAATTCACCGGCAATGGTATTCAAAAGAGTAGATTTACCTTTTCCATTTTTACCGATAATGCCAAGGCATTCACCTTTTTCAAGTGTGAATGAAATGTTCTCAAACAGGATTTTCTCAGGTGTATACCCAAAGCTCAAATCTTTTACTTCAAGGAGAAGTTTTGCAGGGGTCTCTTTAAAGTTAAAATCAAATTTAAGACTATTGTCAAAACCTAAATCTGCTAAAATATCCATCTTCTCTAACTGCTTCACTTTAGACTGAGCCAGAGATGCTGTTGAAGCACGAGCCTTGTTTTTTGCTATAAACTCTTCAAGCTCTTTTACTTTTTTGTCCTGTGCAACTTTTTGTTTGGCATGGAGTTCATCATTGGCTTGAAGCTGTTCGTAAAACTTGTGTGTATCACCGGGAATAATAGCTAATCCCTTACGAACAATACCCATAGTATGCGTGGTTATGCTGTCCATAAAATCTCTGTTGTGGGTGATTAAGATAACTTCACCCTCAAAGGCTCTTAGAAAAGATTTTAACCATCTTAAAGAGATAATATCAAGATAGTTAGTAGGTTCATCTAAAAGTAGTAAATTTGGCTCAGTGACTAGCAGTTTTGCAAGATTTATACGTATCTGATAGCCGCCGGAAAAGGAGAGTGGATTTTTATCTAATTCATTTTGTGTAAAGCCAAGCCCGAAAAGAATCTTTTCAACTCTGTAAACATCATATTTCATGTCATCTTCAAGGGCAAGTGCTGCCTCTTCTCTAAGGGTACTCTCGCTAAAGGTAAGATGCTGTTTTAGCGTACCGATTTTATACCCTTTAGGGATGATTACATCGCCGCTGTCAGGAGTCTCTTCACCAAGAATAATTTTAAAAAGTGTAGATTTACCGCTTCCGTTTCTGCCGACAAGACCGACACGGTTCCCAGCATTTAGTTTGAAGTTAAGGTTTGAGAAAAGCTCCTGAGAGGAGAAGCTTTTGGAAATATTTACAAGTTGAATCATAGGGCTCTTTCATAGCTGTTTTTGTTATACGCAATTATACCAAACTCAGACTCACTTTGCCTTTTTCATTGTCTATGGCTATGACTTCTATTTGAGGGAGGTACTGGTTCAGTGAGAGAACTTCTAGTGGATGAGAAATTCTTTTAACACTCATTTTTGAGATGTGAATCATGCCGTCATTTTTCAAACCTATGTCTACAAAGGCGCCAAAGTCTGCAATGTTACGAACTATACCTGAGACAAAACTGCCTTCTTTAAGCATTTTAATATCTGTTAAGCCCTCTTTGAATGGAATAGGAGGTAAATCTTCTCTAGGGTCAAAACCGGGCTTTTGAAGCTCTGCAATGATGTCCTTTAATGTTTGAATTCCCACATGCCAAGCTTGTGCTTTTTCAACTACATCAACTCTTGTTAAATCCATACCATTAAGTTTTTTTGCTACCTCATAACTCTCAGGGTGAATACCGCTGTTGTCAAACACATTTTGGCCGTCTTTTATTCGAATAAATCCTGCTGCCTGCTCATAAGCTTTTTTACCTAAACCTTTGACTTTGAGGAGTTGAGCTTTAGTTGTAAAGTTACCATGCTCATTACGAAAATCTATAATATTCTTTGCTATTTTTAAACCGATTCCTGCGACATGAGAGAGTAGAGATGCAGAAGCAGAATTAATATCTACACCGACTCTGTTTACTAAGTCACAGGTCACATCACCCAGTTTTTTCTCCAAAAGTTTTTGGTCGACGTCATGTTGGTACTGTCCAATTCCTAAAGATTTCGGGTCAATTTTAACAAGGGTTGCCATGGGGTCACGCAGTCTTCCTGCTATGGAAATCGCTCCACGGATTGTTACATCTAGATTCGGGTATTCGTCTTGTGCGAGTTTAGAAGCACTGTACACTGAAGCTCCAGCCTCGCTAACAACTGTATAACTAAGGTTAGCATTTTCCTCTGTGTTTAGTTGTGCGAAAAACTCCTGAGTTTCCCTAGAACCAGTACCATTGCCTATAGCTACTCCCGTTATATTGTATTTTTTAGTTAGTGCTAACACCTTATTTTTTGAGTTGTTATAATCGTTTTTTGGCTGAGTCGGGTAGATGACTGCAGACTCTAAATAGTTACCGTTCTCATCAATTACTGCCAGTTTACACCCACTTACATATGCAGGGTCAACGCCTAAAATAACTCTTTTGCTAACAGGTGGAGTCATAAGAAGCTGGTTAAGGTTTTTACCAAAAACAGAAATAGCAGATATGTCGGCTTTTTCTTTTAACTCTGCTTGAACTTCACGTTCAATGGAGGGAAGTAAAAGTCTTTTCAGTCCATCTTTATAGGCCTCAAAAAGTAGCTCTTTGGAACTCTGTGCATTACGGGGAATTTTATATTGTTTTATATTTTCTTCTATGCGGGCAATGTCAATAGAAATTTTAACGGAGAGTTCTTTTTCAGTGACCCCGCGCATAATTGCAAGGTAACGATGAGAGGGAATATAAGCAACTTTTTCACTTTTATCAGCCAGATTTTTAAAGCTTCCATTTTCATCAAATTTTTTAGTTTTTTTAGTCTCCAGTGAGCCGAAGCGGAGCATAGAATTTCTTATGGCTTCTCTCTCACGAGGCTCTAGAGCGTACCTCTCAGCTAAAATATCCTGAGCGCCTTTTATAGCATCTTGGGCGGAAGTCACTGAGCCTTTTATAAATTGCTTGGCATGTGGAATTAGTTCTTGTTTTGTAAGCTTTGCACCTTGAATAGTGTCTGCCAAAGGGGCTAAGCCATTCGCTATAGCAACACTCGCGCGAGAAGTTTTGTTCTCTTTAAAAGGGCGGTAAATGTCTTCTAGCACTCGTAAATTCTCAGCATCTTCAATACTTTTTTTAAGAGCTTCAGTCAAAACAGCTCGCTCTTGTATGAGACGGGCGACTTCCTCCTTCCTCTCTAAAAGCTTTTTACTGCTCAGATAAACAGTTTCAAAGTCACGAAGAACTTCATCGCTTGCTCCGCCTGTCATCTCTTTTCTGTAGCGTGCTATAAAAGGAATAGTAGAACCTTCATCAAGCAGGTTTAAAATACTGAGTATATGTTCTTTTTTGAGGTTTGTTTTTTGCGTAAGCAGGGCTACTAATTTTATCATTGATAAGGCTTCTTTTTAAAGCTAATGATACAAGCAGTTAGTTAACCTAAATATAAATATCTAAAATCTTTTGAGAACTAACGGCAGGTTTTACTTCACTAGTCTGTGCAGCTTGAAAATTTTTGGCACTTTGAAGTGTTTCATTTGGAGTTTCCATAGAAGTATCACTCTTTGTCTGAGCGGTTTCTTTGGGCTTCTCTTCTTCTTTCACACTACTAGGATCAAGCCTTCCCACTTGAACTGCAGAAGACGATGGGGTTTGATATGTATAGCTGGCTACATTCATAACATCTCCTTTGAAAATTGAATATAACAAATTATAGCATATAATAAATTATAATTTTTTTATATATTACTTTTAATTTCTTGTAAGATCCACGGCCACTCTCCATAACCGCTATCAGCATTAATATGTCCGGCATCTTTGAGTACTCTCATAGCAACTCCAAGCTTGGCTTGTAAACTAGTAGCTTCTATCTCGCTCATATAAGGGTCATTTGTTGAAGTAATTAAGAGTATTTCTTTGGCATGTGGATTACTTGGAATATTTACAGGAAAAAACTCTTTAAGCTCTTCTACCTTGCAGTTAATACTCGGAGGTGCTACAAGATAAAGTTTTTTTACTTCACTAATAGCGTCATCATTACACAAATGGAACCAAAGTGTATTTGCCAATGAGTGACAAATGACAATGTCAGGTTTAAACTCACTCAAATGTTCTTTTAATTCTTCTTTCCACAAAGCAAGACTAGGAGCGTCAAAGTTACTAAGTTTTAAAAAGCTGACTGTGCCATAGTCTTTAGCTAACTCACATGCCAACCAACTTTGCCAATGCGGAAAGTCACTTCCTCCCCACCCATGTATAAGTAAAACTTTCTTTTTCATAATTTTTCTCAGCTTCTTTTTTAAATGTAGTATATCAAAGATAAATACAAATTCAGACTGCCATTACGTCCTTAGTTATAAAGAACTTAGAAGTCTTTGATATACAGAATTGTAACTCCCTGTCCGGTTTGGCGTACATCTACATCAATTCTAACAGACTTACTCAGGCTGTATTGTACGACGACACTTGAAATTGTGTCGTTTCTGTAGACAACTCGAGTCTGCTTGTTAAAGTGTGTTCCTATTTCATAACCTAAGGTTCCCTCTTTGTTTGTAAGGATATTTAAAGTGTCTATTTTAACACCTGAGGTGTCATTAAAGATTTGTTTGACTCCGGTGGCTAGAAGTAAAGAGTTTACGGCAAGTTTATTGCTACTTTTTCCCGAACTGTCAAAATCTGCAGATGCTGCCTCACCAAATAAAATATATGACATGATGTCATTTTGACTCATTTGAGGGGAGGATGATAAAATGATAATGGGTGAAGCAAGTGTGTTGGTAATAAATATTTCGATGTCGATATAATCTATGGTAAGGTAGTGCAGATTTAGATTTAAATTGGGGTTTATCGGTTTTGCTCCATTAAAATAAACCTCGCTTTTATCGAACTCAAATTCTTTTCCGCCACCGCTTATTTTGCCTTCTTCAATACTCACCAATCCTAAAATATTTAAAGGTGAATTGGGCTTTTGCAGCAGAGTAATATCGGGAGTAACAAGGATGTCAAAATTTTCAGTTTTATATTTGATAGGCTTAAGAGAATTTACATGGATATTTATAGAACGTTTTACATTTGTAGGCGGACGAATATCCTGTATGATAATTATGTCATCAGAAAGAGTATAGTCTGAGCTTGGCTCATACGTCACTACCCCATCAATGAGCGTTATATTACCTTCAAACTTCTGAGTAGAGTTTCTCTCAAAACTCGCTGTAATATCGGCTTTTACGCTAACATTTCCCTCTTTACCTTCATAATTGAAACGATTGCTTTTTAGGTGCAGACTTCCCTGTTCTTTTATAGGGTTATATGAGCCGTTCAACAACAGGTTGTCATAAATCCAAAACTCTTTAAAGTTAATGGTTGAATTTTGCTCAAATGAAATTTTAGAGGCCCGTTTTGAGTAAATTTCATTATCTAAAACAGTGACTCTGTATTCATTTATTGTAAGTTCTTTGTCAATAACGCTCGAGTCAATATAAAGGTTTTCTCCTTTATAACTTGTTTTTTCATCCGGTTTAATAATAAACCATGGAACCAAAATGCGGCTGTTAAGTGATATTTTTTCAGAGAGGGAAAGTGTTGCATTGATATCTGCCTGAGCATCAAAAAATACGCTATCGGTAGAAGTTTTTGGAGAAAATTCTTCTAAGAGTGTATGAACTGAAGGTATTTTGGCAAAAAGAGTGATATTCTTTTCTTCTTTGTCTGTAAGAGTTCCCTGCGTATCAAAATACGCAGAACCTATATTTCCCCAGCCGTTTATCTCTTGAGCATTTTTAAAAAGGGTAAGGTTTAGCATCTTGGCATTAGTGTTTAACAAAGTTGTCTCATCGCTGTCATAATAAACAAATTTCATAGGAGAAAACTTCTCTATTGGATAATTTTTAAATATTTCAGACTCAGGCTTTGGGTTTAAAGTAGCTTGAAAGAGTTTAGATTTTGTATCTGCTTCAAAGACACCATTTATTTTAGAGTACAAGCCCTCTGTATTTAATGTACCTTCAATTGTAAAAGGAGAGACCTTAAGTCTTGCATCTGCTTTTACAGAGAGAATGTTTTTTCTGAGTACTTGAGGCAGGGCAGAAATAAAAGAAAGAGAAAGTTTATCGCTCTTCGCATGAATGGCAAATTCTTGATACTCTTTACCAAGCAACTCAAACTCAAGTGGACCGGCTTTAGCAGTAGCTGTCATATTTTCTGTATCGCCGGAAAACTTTGCTGTAAGTGTTTTAAATGGTAGTTCTGTCGGCTGTTTTGTGAGTGTCGCATTTAAGTCTGATGAATAGGTACCCGAGCTAGTGAAAGAAGCTTTTTGTTTTACATCAGCCTCAAATTCATTATAAGTCAATGAGGAAGATAACTCCGCACTAAAATAGTTCTCTTCAACAAAATAGCTTAGACTGACACTACTATTGTGTAGACTCAGGTTTTGGTCTGCACTGAGACTGACTTTATCAAGCTTTGTATTGATGATTGCACTTTGCAGGCTGGCATCTAAGTCTAAAGTGTAAGTTTTGGGAAGACCTTGTAAAAAACTAAGATACTTTGAGCTTATGGATTGTTTAGGAGTGACATAACTCTTTGCAAGAACATGATTAGATTTTATTTTTCCTTTTATTTGAGCTTCACCGTAAGAAGTGAATAACTGTATGGCAAGTTTTTTTACATTTAACTCTTCATCATAATGCAGGCCTGAAGCATTTAAATCAAAAGCGAGAGTGTCATTGTCAAGAATAATTTTTGTTTTACTCAAAGTAAGTTTGGAGATTTCAAAAGCGGGGATAGAAAATGCACTACTGTTGTTATCACTCTTTGCAGTAAGCTTCGCAGGATTGACTGAAAGCTCTGTGATTTTTACTTTACTTATTCTTGGTGTCGGTTTTAGAAGCAGTAAAACGTTATAGTTAATTTGAAGACGTTTTATAAAAAAAGCATCTGTATAGTTAAGATCATGCATAATAATTCCATCTAAAAGTGAACCCTCAATCTTACTGTAGGCAACTCCGTTCGTTTTTAAAAACTTATCGCCAAGGTAGTCTAAAGTTTTTGGATGTGACAGGACTGCTGTCAGTATAACAGCAACTGTCAGTAAAGAGATAAGGAAATAACTGATAAATAAATAGACTTTCTTTATCAAAACAGCTCTCCAATATGAAAGTGAAAAGCATACTGTTCTGTGGGGTCGTTAATATCAACACCGAAATCTATCGCAATTGGTCCAATAGGCGTGAGATAACGAAGACCGACTCCTGCTGAATAGTAGCCTTGGTCATAATTTGGAATTTCATTTTTTCCAATAAAAGTATTGTCATTAAAGAGTACACCTCTGAGTTTGCCATAGATTGCAAAACGGTATTCGGCGGTAGTCTCTAAAAGAGAGTGAAAGCCTGTCGGGTTCCCATTTACATTGCTTGGACCGAGTTTACGGTAACCGTAGGCTCTATTACTGTTCATCCCTCCTGCATAAAAAAGGTAAGAAGGAGGAATGTCACCATTAAAAAGATGCAGTGAGCCAAAACTTGCTCTAAGTGCAACAGTAGAGGGTAAAAAAGGAATAATATAAGCACCTGAGAGTTTATACTTGTAGTATGTTGCGTCAGATACTTCTGACTGCACTGATCCCATCACCTCAGAGCGTATAAAATGACCTGCTGTAGGGTTAAGAATATTATCTCTTGTATCATAATTCCATTCGAGTTTTGGAGATAGAATAAAGAGGGTTCCGGGCTGAAAGAGAACTTCGTCTTGACTGTCATAGGTAAGAGAATGGTCGAACACAAGACTTTCTTGAAACTCATGCGGTATATTTCTTTGTTTTAAGAAGATACTTCCAAAAACTTTCTCCTCTTTAAAACCGAGAAATATTTCATTGCTATATCCGAGTTCAGCTCCGGTTGAATTTCGGTTGGCAAGAGGCATGTCAAAGTTTGTCTGTATAGTTTGTTTTATTTCTGTAACGCGGGTGTTGAGAGCAAGTGTTTTTAAATTTCCAAAAAGGTTTCTGTGTTTTATGCCAAGCAGTGCCATAAGCCCTTCATCACTGCTTACTCCCAAGCCTATTTGAAATCGAATAGGCTTTTCATTCTCTGTGACACTGACAGTTACTGAAGCTTTTTCTTTCTCATGTGTTTGGGTGTCAATAACTGCCTTACTAATACCTTCACTTGCATAAAGACTTTGGTAACTCTGACGTATGTGTTTGGTCGAAAAAAGTTCACCTTCTTCAATATATAAAAGTGAGTCAATAATATCAGCATCGATAGTCTTTGAAGGATTGATTGTAATTTTTCCAAAATAACATAATGCACTAGGCATCGCTTCGTATGTCAAATAAGCACTATTTGTGTCTGTATCTATCCAAGCTTTTGCTTCGAGTTCTGCATTACAATACCCCTGGTCTGCATATAAAAGTTTTATATCTTTTTTACTCTGATCAAACTTCTGTGCGTCAAAAATAGTTCCATTTTGAAAAGGTATTGAAAGCTTGATGTCAATATCGGAATTTAAGGATATGCTGGCAACTGTAATTGGAAGATTTTCTTGAATCAGAATTTGTATTGCTGCATCTTTTTGCAAGTGGCTCACAGTTGCATGGAAAAAGCCTCTAGTCTTGTAATAATTTTTAACAGTCTGCGCGATTAAAGCAGCTTTATCAGAATCTACAGTTGGCTCTTTTTTCCAAAATTCATATAAGTAAGGTTTAGATAAATTGAGCATATCATACAACTCACGCTTGGAAACATACTCATTGCCTTGAAAGTTGATGGGAATAGAATCTCCCTGAAGAAGTGAAAAAAACAGAAGAAAAAGAACAATTCTTTCTTTCATAATATTCTCAATTTAATTAATCATACTTTGTCAAGTCGTTAAATTTAATAACCTGACTCAGCTCTTCGCCGTAAGCGGCACCGATTTCAGAGTATCTGTCGAGTTTTTTAACAAGTTGATGAGGGTCGTCAGTTGTAACTCTTAATTTACGAAATTCTTTAAATGCCTTGCCTCTTCCCATTAGCTTATAGTATGCTCTTACGCTATCTTCAACGCTTGCAAATTTTTTAAGCCAGATTGTTTTTGTACCGTTTCTTTTTTCTAAGGCAGGAATTCTGGGCTCGGATTTATTTACACTCCACATGCCAAAAACATTGTTGGCTTCGACAAAAAATCTTGAAGTTGCCCATGAACTTTCCATAGCGGCTTGAGCAAGTACTATACTTGGCGGATGCGGTTTTAGTGCAGCTAAAAGTTTTTCATCTGTCTTTACTCTATAAATTTTTTTTAACTCTTTTATTTTTTTTGTATTCGTGCCATTTTTAATATCTTCGGCTGTATTTTCATACTGCGTCATCAGCTCTTTATACACTTTTTCAACTGGAGGAACAAGCAAGGCATAAAACCTGTCTTTTTTTTCTTCTACCGACATATTTTCTGGAACAATGTTTGGCATATATTTTGGTTGGGGAACTTTTTTTACTTCGGCATCTTTGGCTTGACTGAAGTATATCAGTACAGTAATACCTAGCAGTAAAATTAAATAAACGTACTTCATATTTTCTCCCTTTTAAAAATTACTAATAGTAGATTGCGATAATAGCAAAAGCTAAGAAGAACATCAAGTGAGACATTCCTTCAAAGTAGTTTGTATGACCTTCATCTGTTGTCTTCCAAGCTAAGATAATAGTGAATATTAATGCTCCAATCTCAAGTGGGTTAAAGTCAAGTGTAAATTTTATTCCACTCATATAAGCTAACGCCATTAAAATTGGTACGGTCAGCAAGATCGATACAGTGGATGCTCCCATAGCAATGTTTACTACCCTCTGAATCTCATCATTTTTAGCAGCTTTGATTGCTGTAATTATTTCAGGGGCAACTGCTACAATAGCTATAATAAGTCCTGACAAACCGGCTGATACACCATACTCTTTTGCCAATTGTATACCGTCTATTGCAAACACTTCAGCACCAAATGCGATGATAGCAATAAAAATAAAAATAGAAGCTATGAGCCCAAGCATGTTGAATTTTTCAAAAATATACTCATCTGGGGGAATGTCTTGCTGATTTTCTTTGACCATATTTCTTTTGAGTCTAAATATTCTGCTTCTTGCAGTTTGTTTGAAAAAGTGAGTATGTGTTTTTGTTTGAAAGACTAAGATTATTATGTAAAACAACATTAAAAGAGAGGCAATCGCTATAGAAGCATCCTCAATTACTGTTGGAGAGTGCTTTCCTTGAGTAAGTAAGCCAGGTACCAATAAAGCTATTGCTGCAACTAAGAGTATAGTTGTATAAGCACTAGATGTCTCTTTATTATGTTCTTGTTCTGTAAACCTGAGTCCACCTAAAAATACAGCAAGTCCTAAAAGAACATTCAGATCTACTATAACTGCTGAAATGATACCACCCTTAACAGTCTTGACTACCTCAGGATCAGCTACTGCTTGGAGTAAAATTATATACAAGAGTATAATCTCAACTATGACGGCACTTAGTGTTAATACAAAACTGCCGTATGGTTCTTGAAGTCTTTCTGATAATATTTCTGCCACTTCTGAAACTGTTAAAGAAAGTGAACCAATCCCAATGGCTGCAAAAAGAGTAGCGAGGGCACCTTGACCAATTTTATGAAAATAAAAAGCGATGAGAATACTCAGTATTCCTAAAAATATATCCCAATAATCTTCTGCAAAATATCTAAATTTATTATCAGTTTTTACAAGTATTTTTTCAACTGGTTCGTCCAAAACGTTCCTTTATAAGAGAATAAGGGTAGCAAGACCCAAAAAGCTAAAAAATCCAACAACATCAGTTACGGTTGTAAGTAAAACCGTACTTCCAATAGCCGGGTCAACTCCCGCTTTTTGAAGAACAAGCGGTATAACACTGCCAAAGAAACCTGCGCTAATTAGGTTTATTACCATTGACAATGCTATAACCAGACCAAGAAGAGGTATATTGAACCAGAAGTATGCGATTATACCTATGACTATTGCAAACAATGTGCCATTTACTACGGAGATAATAACCTCTTTAATAATAGTTTTTTTAGCGTCTTCTCCCTCAATATCACCCAGTGCCATTTGTCTAACTGTAACCGTTAGTGTCTGAGTTCCGGCATTTCCACCCATAGAAGCGACTATGGGCATTAAAATGGCAAGAGCTACTAAAGATTGGATTGTGCTGTCAAATATACCGATGACCAAAGAAGCTGCAATAGCAGTTATAAGGTTGAGTCCCAGCCAAATTGCTCTTGTTTTTCCAATCTCGAACATGTCTTCTTCCTGCTCAGCCTCATCATTAACCCCGGCAAGGTTAAAGATTTGTTCTGTTGCAGAATCTTGCATAACATCATAAATATCATCTGAAGTAATTCTACCAAGTAATCTATTGTAATTATCGACTACCGGTACAGAACTTAGATTATAGTTTGTCACCATTTCAACAACATCTTTAATATTAATCTTATGGTTAACAGAGTAAGTTCTATGTTTATCTAAGGGGATGTCTGAAAATTTTAAGTTATGTTCAAAAACTATTAAATCTTCCAGACCAACTGAGCCAAGATATTTGCTTTTGTCATCTATTAAGTGAACATGCCAAATATTGTCGACTTCACCACTGTCTCTTAAGTGTTTTAATCTTTTAATTGCTTCGCCGATATTTTCATCAATCATTGCACTAAAAAGCTCAGATTGCATATAAGAACCGGCTTCATCTTCTTGATATGCAATGAGTTGTTCAAGTAATTCTTTGTCTTCATCATCAAATGTTTCAAGAATATTCTGAGAAATCTCTTCATGCTCTTCACTGATATTTTGAATAAGTGTAGCTGCATCATCAGTGTCCATTTTTGATGCAATATCTGCCAGTTTTTTAACACTTAATAACTCTGCTATTTCTTCTTGAACATAGTCTGGAAACTCAGAAATTACCTCTGCGAACAAGTCGTGAGGAATTGTTTTTATACTTTTAGCATACTCTTCACTGCTAACTTCTCTAAGCTCCAGTAGTTGTTCGGCAATGTCATAAGGGTGAACAGTCGCGTTATTATCTTTATACTGGTCTATTTCAGATTCAATAATATTTACTAGCGATTCTATTTCTTCTGAATTTATTTCCATATTATCTCTTTTGGTGTAGCTAAGTTATTAATAACTTGAATATCCATTATATATAAAAAAGACTTTTTTTATATATAATTACTCAAATATGCTCTTGTATATTTTATGTAATAAGAATACACTAGAAAATAAAGTTCAGGAGTTTGAATATGAAAAAATTTCTATTATACGCTTTAACACTTATATTTTTCACAGATTCAGTCCAAGCTGCCAAAACCATCACAGACTCTTTAAAAAACGGTAAGTTTACAATTGATGCAAGAGTTTTCTATTTTGAGCGAACTTTTGCAGATGAATATCTTACTGGCACAACAAAAGACACTACAACTGCTCTTACTGCCGGTGGTATTATGAAGTATGTGAGTGACGATTACATGGGCTTAAAAGCTGGTGTTGCTTACTACGGAAGCACTAGTTTAGGTTTATATTCAAGAGTGGAAGGAGAAGGGACTTCTCTTCTAGAAAGAGGCACAGGGAACGATTTAGGTTTCCTTGGTGAAGCTTATTTAGAATACAACATTAACAATACAACAGTTAAACTTGGTAAACAGCGTCTTTCTACTCCTCTGATGAACGACCATGACCTGCGTATTTTACTATCGTCTTATGAAGCATATATTGTAAAAAATACAGATTTACCTGATACAACTATTGAAGCTGGTCTTGTAAAAAGATATACTGGTTTTACAGCTAAAGACAATGAGTTTTTGGATAACAAAAACAAATGGGGTGACGATGGCCTTGGATATATTTACTTGACAAATAAAAGTATTGAAAATCTAACGTTAAATGCTCAGTATATCATGGCAATCTCTGACACATATACTGATACAGCAGGTGCGACTGCAGACATTAGTCTTCTTGACTACAGATATGCCGATTTTACTTATAATTTGGCTGCAGTTGGAACAAAAACATACTTAAAAGCTCAGTATGGCGGAAATGCTTATAAAACTGGTGACGACTCTATGATGTATGGTGCAAAAATAGGAACAACTATTAGAATGTTTGATTTAGCGGCACTTTTTAATAAAATATCAGACAATAACTTTAAAGCTGTAGAAGCCGGTCCAATGTACTCAGATTGGCAACAAGGGTATGGGAATTATGGACCAAGTACAGCTTTTGGTGGGCAAGTTACTATAAAACCGGTAGAAGGCTTGAGCATTAAACTTGCTTATGTTGATGTATCAGCGGATGAAAATGAGAAAAAAGATGATTTTAGTGAGTTCAATCTCGATACAAACTATGTTATAAATGATATTTCAAAGTTGAGAGTGAGATATTCTATTAAAAATGAAACATCCGATGCTGAAAAAACAGTAGTTTCTGGTGCATATCCCTATGTAGACCAAACTGATTTCAGAGTTATTTACTATGTAAGTTTTTAAAAACATTTTAAAAGAGTGTTCATACTCATGCAGCGCATCTATTTATCAAACGCTGATTTTCTGCTCTAATGATTTCATCAAGTTCATTTTTCTCAGAAAAGCTCTTCTTTTACAACAATATAATAAACAGATGATAAGTTAAACATTCAGTAAGTAAAAAAGATATAATATTGATACATAAAGCAGAAAATGCAATGGCCAGTGAGATTGAGATGAAAAAACATAACTTAACAGAAACACAATATGAAGAAGCACTTCAGACTTACTCTGAAAATTTAGCTCTTGAAGCATACCAAGCTGAACTTGTTAAACTTCAGCAGCACATAGAACGCTATAAATTAAAGATGATTATTCTTTTTGAAGGGCGGGATGCGGCTGGAAAGGGTAGTGTAATCGGGAGTGTAAGCCGATATATGAATCCTAAACATTACCGCATCGTGGCTTTAGGACGTCCTACTGAACGCGAACGAACAGAGTGGTATTTTCAACGATACATTAAAAATTTTCCACATGGAGGAGAAGTGGTTTTATTTGACAGAAGTTGGTATAACCGTGCTATGGTAGAACCAATTTTTGGGTTTTGCTCCAAAGAGGAGCATGAACTTTTTATGAATCATGTTGTCCCTTTTGAAGAGTCTTTAGTAGAGCAGGGAACCCTGCTTATTAAACTTTACTTTAGTGTTAGTAAGGAAAAACAAGCTGCAAGGTTTGAGCAACGCCGTACCGATCCATTACGCCAATGGAAACTGAGTGAAATTGACCTACAAGCTCAAAGTATGTGGGAAGAATTTTCAAAAACAAAATACAATATGCTCAAAGCTACCAGTAATGAAAAAGCACCATGGTATGTAATACGTTCCAGTGACAAGCATAAAGCACGCTTAGAGACAATGAAGTTAATTTTAAAGCAAATAGATTATGATGGAAAAAGTCGTGCTATAGATTTAGTGTCAGACACTAAAACAGTTTTTTCGGCAACTGAAGAATTGGCAATTATGGACAAGCAAAATACCTATACAGCGAATACATGACAAAATAAAAGGGAGTGTTAGATGTCTGGAAAAAAAATAGTAGGTACTACAGAGTTAATCTCTATTTTAGATTTAGAACTTTATGATTTAGATGCAAAAATTGATACCGGGGCAGACTCTAATGCTCTTCATTGTGACCATATTCATATAGATGAAAATAATTTTGTACATTTTCATTTACTTGATGAAGTGCATGAGTCTTACCATGGTAAAAAAATTGTCATGCCCTTGTATAAACTAAAACGGGTAAAAAGTTCAAATGGAGAAATCCAGGAGAGAGCATCCATAAGAGTGAGTGTAGAATTTTTTGGAAAGAAATATAAAACAATTATATCTTTAACAAATCGCGCGGATATGAAATACCCAATGTTAATAGGTCGAAAGTTTTTAGCAAACAAATTTTTAGTTGATGTATCCAAAGACTATTTAAGTAAAGAATTATTGAAGGGGAAAAAATGAGAGTATATATATTATCAAGAAATAAAGAGTTGTATTCTACAAGAAGACTAGTTGAAGCGGCAGAAGATAAAGGCTGGGAAGTTAGAGTGATTGATTATTTAAAATGTACAATAGAGATTATGAAAGGTAAATTGGTTATACATTACTTAGGAAGTGTTTTGCCGACGCCTGATGCTATTATTCCTAGAATCGGCGCCAGTAGAACATTCTATGGAACAGCTATGGTGAGACACTTTGAGATGATGGATGTATTTAGCACATCGGGAAACTTGGCCATTGCCAGAAGTAGAGATAAACTTAGAAGTTTACAGGTCTTGTCAAAAAATGATGTAGATATGCCAAAGACAGTTTTTGCTTCAAATAAATCAAGTGCAAAAGATGTTATTGCTTTAAGCGGAGGAGCTCCATTAATTCTAAAAATACTTGAAGGGACACAAGGTGTCGGCGTTGTTTTGGTAGAGAGCGAAAAAGCTGCGAAATCAGTTCTTGATGCATTCTATGGAATGGATGTCAGCTTGCTGGTTCAGGAGTTTATTGAAGAGGCAGGGGGCGCTGATATAAGAGTGTTTGTAGTTGGGGGAGAAGTTGTCGGTGCTATGAAAAGACAAGGCGCAGCGGGAGACTTCAGGTCAAACCTGCATCAAGGCGGAAGCGCTACTGCTCATAAACTAACACGAAAAGAAAAGAAAACAGCCTTATCGGCTGCAAAAGCTATGGGTCTTGGAGTTTGTGGGGTTGATATGATTGAATCAGTCCGTGGTCCTCTTGTTATGGAAGTGAATTCATCTCCTGGACTTGAGGGAATTGAAAAATCTACCGGCATTGATATAGCAAGTCAAATCATGAAGTATATTGAAAAAAACGTAACACCTGAGAGTGACACTCAAACAAAAAAAAGAAAAATTAAAAGAGACAGTATCGGAGCTTAAATGTCTGGTTCAGATAAAATAGAGTACTTTAATGAAAATTTGATTAAAGAGAGTGAATTTAATGAACTTAATAATAAAGATATAATAGAATGAAGAATATGACACTGCAAAATCTAAACCATCTGCATATAGAAGACTTGAAGAACAAACAGCATCCGTCTGTTTATTTTGATTCTGAAGCATATGGAATATTGATTTTAAGATTTTTTAATGCCATAGAAGAGAATATAAATGTTTTTTCTTCCGGGTTTGTTATTGATGATGAAAATAGAGTTTATTTATTTAATCGAGATACACAAGACATTAGCGAACTGACTCATTCAGAGTTCTATAAATTAATAGACCAAAAAGTTGACGATGCCTCAGATTATTTAAATACTTTAGTTGAAAAAGTAGAAGATATGGAAGAGTCAATCTATGATGATCACGACATCATAAAAAGCTGGTTCGAGCTAAAAAAATTATTTACCAGAATAGACAGAATCTTAACGCAGACAACAAAAGTTCAGGAACTTTTTTTTCATAAGTCTCCTCTTAAGCAAGATGAAATATTAAAGATTGGTTTTGAAGATATTAATGAGCATTTAAACAGAGCTACAAGAATATGTCATACTAACAGTGCTAAGTTAGACAACATTTACAGTCTGCATCATGCTCTGACAAATGAAAAGCTTAGCTCTGTTATTTATACCTTAACTGTAATATCTGCTATTTTTTTACCTTTAAATTTAGTAGTAGGTTTTTTTGGTATTAATACGGAGGGCTTGTATTTTTCGGGAAATCAGGATGGTACAAAGATAGTAACTGCCATATTGATTAGTATCTTTACAGTATCGGCTTTATTTTTTATAAAAAGAAAATGGTTATAAAGGTGAAATATGGACCAATTTTATGATATTTTAAAACAACTTATTCGTGTACCGAGTGTGGTTGGAGCGGAACATCCATTTTTTATGTTTGTTAAAAGAGAGCTCGAAGAGATAGGCATAACTGTTGAGTATTATGATGGCGTGCTTGTGGCAAAAGGAACTGAGCCGGAATCTGGATATATTTCGGCTCATTCAGATAGACATGGTCTTATTTGTACAGGACATAATGAATTTCAGTATGCTGCATTTATTGCAAAAAATAGAGCAGACTTAACCGGTACTTCGAATTCTGAAAAACTTTTACACAACTTTACATCAAGATTTGTTGATGAAAAAGTGCAGGCATATGAACCATGGTCTGGAACTTATTTGGGTTTAGGAGTTATAAAAGATGCCTTTTTATGCGAAAGAAGAAACAATATAATTTTTAAAGTCGACGGTTTTGACTTTTTGTTTCCGGGAACTCCAATAGCCTTTATGGATAAGCTTGAAATCAAAGACGATTTAATATCTGCTCAATTAGACAATGTTCTCTCTGTGGCGGTAATAATCTATATGTACCATATCGGCTATAGAGGCACAGCCTTTTTTACAGCCTCAGAAGAAGCTGGTAAAAGCTGGAGATTTTTACTTGAGTGGTTTAGAAGATTTAATATAAATACAAAAGAATTGCTTGTGCTTGATACAAGCCCATACAGTTCTTTGGATGATATTAATAATTTGGATATAGTTCTGAGAAATCGTGATTCAAATGCGGTTTTTCGTTCATCACTTAAAAATCAAATCAAAAACATTGCTATAGAGGAAAATATAAAATATCATTTTAAAGACGCTTACTTAAAGAATCAAATGCGACAAAATTCAACTGTAGGTTCTCTGGGAACAACTGAGCTTGGAAGGTTAATTCATGCTACAAAGGGTGAAATACAAGGTGCTACACTTCAGGTTCCAACCATTGGGTATCATACTGTTAATGAAATAACTTCACTTAAAGCTGTTAACAGTTTAATCACTGTTTTAAAGAGACTGTACATAGATAAAGAATAAAATACACTAGATTAATTTCAGGAGGACATCGATGTTTAATAATAAGTTGGTATTTTTACCATTTTTACTTTGCATTAGTTTGTTGTCTGCCGAAATAGATGATTTAGATATGAAAGAGAAAGTGTAATGCTGGGAATTATAGTTACGGCACTGTTTATTTCATTATTGTTAAACATTATATTGAAAAAATTTGGTTTACCGACTATTATTGGTTATATTCTGACCGGTACAATCATATCTCACTTATTTGACTTACATAACGCAACCGATAATTTTCAACTTAAAGAGGTTGCTGAATTTGGTATAGTCTTTTTAATGTTTACCATAGGACTGGAATTTTCTATAAAACATTTAAAAGAGATGAAGTATGAGGTTCTTGTTGTCGGTAGCGCACAAATTCTTATTACTGCTCTTGTTGTTTTTATTTTTGGTTATTACGTATTTCAAATGCATGAGTACAGTGCTTTGGTTATTTCTATGGCAGTGGCTATGTCTTCTACCGCTATCGTTCTCAAAACATTTAACGAAACCGGTGAGATAAATAAACAGTATGGTAAAAATGCCTTAGGTATTTTAATTATGCAAGACATAGCAGTAATCCCTATTTTGATTATTATTGGAGTGCTGAGTTCACCTGACAGTAGTTTAGAGAAGATTGTTACAGGCATTGCTATTGGTATTTTAATTTTAGTAGTTGTTTTGTATGTCATAGGTAAATATTTGTTAGAACCATTCTTTACGCAAATTATAAGGACACATTCTGATGAGCTTTTTATAGGCTCCATTTTATTTTTGGCTATTGCTGCATCTTACGGCGCACACTTTCTCGGTTTCTCGTACTCTTTGGGTGCTTTTGTCGCAGGAATGCTCATAGCAGAAACAAAATATAAACATCAGGCAGAAGCAGACTTGGTTCCTTTTAGAGACTTGCTTTTAGGGGTTTTCTTTATAACAGTCGGTATGCAGATCAAGTTTGACATTATGTTCGAATATGCGCATATAATTGTGTTTTTATTAGTTGCGATTATGCTTATTAAATTTATTATTATATTTTTAATAACGAGACTCAATAAAACAAATAACAGAAGAACAAGTATAAAAACAGCCTTTTCACTTATTCAGATTGGTGAGTTTGCTCTGGCAATTTTAGAACTTGCCCGTGCTAATTCTCTTGTTCAAGCACCCTATGGACAAGTTATAATTATAGCCGTAGTAATTTCTATGATGATTACTCCTTTTATATTAAATAATTTAAGTACCTTAGCTGACTTTCTTATCAAACATGATACAGACGAAGCACAAGAATCAATGTTTAGCAGTTCTATACATGATCATGTCGTTGTTTTAGGTTATGGCGAATTTGGACAGAATATTGTAGAAAAATTAAAAAATGATGGGGAGTTCTATATTATTGTAGAAAATAATCCAGATATGTTCCATATGGCACAAACGAAGCATGAATCTGTCATATACGGAAATGCGGCAAACAGAGAAATTTTAAGAAAAGCTTTTATACAAAGAGCTAAAAAAATTATAATTGCCATAGACAATGCAAAAAAACTCCAGTTAGTTTGTCAGATGATTCAACGAGTTGTTCACTCTGACAAGGTGATTATTAAAATACACTCTATAAAAGAGAAACAAACCTTATTAGATATGGGTTTTAAAAATATAATCGTTGAAAATGAAGAGACAAGTAAAGAGATACTGAACTATATTTGACCCGAGAATTTTGCTGATATTTAAAGGAAGAAAATTATGATTCTAAAGTCTCGAAGAACTTTTTTAAAAACAAGCTTTTTGACTACCGCTGTTATTGTGATGTCGGGGGGTGCGCTTTTTGGAGCAATTAATCCTTTAGAAACTATCCTTAAAGCTCAGGAAGATCTGTTTCCACATGCCAAGAAGTTGGGAGTAGATGTTCGGGCTTATTTATTGATAATTTTACATCATAGCAGAGTAACTGACGAAGACAAAACTTTTATAAGAAACGGGGCACAATGGCTTAACGAAGAAGCAGTTACTCAGTACAATCTAACTTACCCAGAGCTCTCGGCGGACAAGCGGCAAAAAATACTAAAAATTGTTTCAAAAGAAAGATGGGGCGAGAGTTGGATTCATAGAATCTTGACCTATATAATGGAAGCAACCTTCAGTGATAAAGTTTATGGTGTAAACAAAAATGAAAACGGACAGAAATTGCTCAATTTTACCCCCGGGATGCCACGTCCGAAGGAGCCCTTATTGTGATGTATGATGTTTGCATAATCGGAAGCGGAGCAGGTGGCGCGCCTATTGCGTATGAGCTAAGTAATGCAGGTTTTAATGTAGTCGTTTTAGAAAAAGGGAAAGACTATAAAGAGGAAGATTTTTCAAAAGATGAACTTGCAGTTTCACGCAGAAGTATGTTCACTCCCCTTTTAAAAGAGGAGCAGCATGTAATCAATAACAGAGCAGATGACGGTACTGTAACTCGATATGTTGGAAGTGAAGTCGACTGGAATTTTTGGAACGGCTCAATGGTTGGAGGCTCGTCTAATCTTATGAGCGGCTACTTTCATAGAATGAAGCCAAATGACTTTAAACTCAAAAGTGTTTATGGGGAAATTGATGGGGCAAATGTTGTCGACTGGCCTATCAGTTATGAAGATTTAGAACCTTATTATGACAAGGTTGAAAAAGTTGTGGGCGTATCTGGCAATATCAGCAAACACAAATTTGCTGAACCACGAAGCACACCGAACTTTCCACATGCCAAGCTTGAAGAGAATGGGGTTACAAAGTGGTTTGACCTGGCATGTACAAATTTAGGATTTGAGAGTTTTGCAACTCCCAGAGCTGTACTTCCACATGCCGCACTTGGTAGAAATGGCTGTTATTACAGCAACTTTTGTGGAAGCTACGGTTGTTCATCAGGAGCCAAAGGGAGTGCAAGAGCAGCTCTTTTGCAAAAGTGCAAGGCAGAGATAATTACAGAAGCTTTTGTCTATAAACTAGACAGCGATGAGAGTAAAATAACAACAGCATACTATTATGATAATAATATGTTTACACATGCCATAAGTGCTAAAATATTTGTAGTTGCCGCCCAAGCTATAGAGAGCGCGCGACTACTTTTAAACTCTAAAAATATGTATTTTCCAAAAGGCATAGCAAACAATAGCGGAGAGGTTGGGCGAAACTTGATTTTTTCAGCAGGCGGCTCGGGGCAGGGTCGTTTTAAGTTTGAGAACCTAAGCGAACAACAGCAAAAAGAGTTAATGCAGCCAGGACTTTTTTTTAACCGCTCTTTGCAGACTTGGTATGATTATGAAGAGTCAAGTAAAAAATACAAGGGGGGAACAATTGACTTCTTGTTTGAACATGCGAACATTGTCTCTCGCGCTTCAAGAGAGTTTTACAATGATGAGGGAGATATCATCTGGGGAGAAGAACTTCAAAAAAAGATGCATAAAACTTTGACAACTTCAAGAGTATTAAGCTTTGAAGTCTTTAATGACTGGCTTCCAACTGATGAGTGTTTTGTAAGTGTAGATGATGAAGTAAAAGACAAGTTCCACATGCCGGTAGGTGCGATTAATCTTTGGGGACATAAGCATGATGTGAAAGTTGGAGAGCACTTAGCTAAAAAAGCTGTACAGGTTTTAAAAGAGATGGGTGCAGAGGAGATTTCATACAATATTTCATCTGCACCACCGCCAAACTTAGTTGCAGGCGGATGCAGGTTTGGAGAGAACCCAAAAACCTCAGTTTTAGATAAAAACTGTAAAACACATGAGTTGGAAAATTTATATGTAACTGATGCTTCATTTATGCCAACAGGAGGAAGCGTTCCTTATACTTGGACTATTTATGCGAACTCTTTTAGAGTGGCAGATAAAATAATAGCTTCATTAAACAAAATAAAATATTAATTAATAAACAATTAATCTAATGTATGAGAAGATATGCAAAACACAAGGAGCTCAAAATGAAACTTTTAACTTTAGCAAGTATCTTCGTTAGTTGTACACTTATGGCGGCAATGGGTGCAAATATGCCAGTATTCAATGACTTTGATACTGATGGAAATGGGGTGCTTACGCAAACAGAATATAAAAATGCTCATCAAGCACGTATGCAAAAGCAGGAAAAAGCTGGAAAAATGATGCGTAATGCAGGCAATGCTCCGGCATTTAAAGACATTGATACTAATAATGACGGGAGTGTTACTCCGGCAGAGTTTAGAAATCATCAAAAAACTCGTATACAAAACCGTATGAATCAAAATCCTAATATGGGACAAGGGACTGGAATGGGACAAGGACCCGGTAAAAAATAAATAAAATAAGCTTTTGGTTGTAAAACCAAAAGCTTATTTTAGAAATGATTTTAAAAATATTGCAAGATATTTTTGATTAAACTTATTGACCATGGACTCTTCTCTCATCATTATTTTAAGAGCATCAAAGGTAGAGTATTTTTTTCTGTATGAACGGTTATTTGTAAGAGCATCAAAAACATCGCTGATACATAGAATGGCGGCAAAGGTACTTATGTCACTGCTATCTAACTGATCAGGATAGCCAGTGCTATCATAGCATTCATGGTGGTGCATTATCGCATCAAGTATATATGAATCATCAATATAGTTTTTTTTAGCAAAAGTAGTACTGTTTTTACTGTGTTTTTGAATGGTTTTTATATCTTCTAAGCTGAGCTTAGAATTTTTATTACGAATAGACTTATCAATCTCCTTATAGCCGATATCGTGTAGTATTCCGGCTGTCCCAATTTGTATGAGTTCCTTATCGCTCAGATTAAGAAAGTGACTAAGAGTAATTGCATAAATTGTTACATGTAACGAGTGGTATGCAAGTTCGTAATCATCGGAGAAGTTGGGAATAGTCTCTTTTAGATAAGCTGGATTATCTTTTACTAAAAAGACTATGCTTTTTATAATTTCTCCAATACAAGCTAAATCAACTACATCTTCTTTGGAATTTAAAAAGTCAGAAAATAGTTCATTGTTTATATCATATAAAAAGTTAAGACTTTTTTTTAAGTCATTCTTATTATGTTGAATGTGGGTGTATAATGTTTTCCAAGTAAGTTTCTGCTTGTTATCATCTTGTTTAGATATATAGAGTGCTTCTTGTTTTTGTAGATTATCATAAAGTTTTTTTGAGAGTATTGTCCCTGCTTCAATGATTAAAACGTAGTTTTTTTCACGTCTAATAAAAATATTAAACACTAACCTCTCGCCTATTTTTAAAGAGTCAATATCCAGTTGGATGTAATCGGGATTTTTAATGTTTGTCTGCACTATTTTCATAGAAATAATTATATCAATTATTCCTTTATTTTCGTCTTTGTATAAAGCTCAAAAAGTATAGGAATTATCACAAGACTTAGTACAGCTGAACTGACAACTCCTCCTATCATTGGTGC
>JAGXIA010000109.1 GCA_024635885.1 Helicobacteraceae bacterium
AAGTCCTTGTTTATGCAGTATATTGATTGGGTAGTAAATATTATGACTCTTAATTTTGGAGTCTCTTTTGTGAGTGGACAAGATGTAAGTAATGAGATATTAAAACGTCTTCCTGTAACACTTAGCATGAATATTACGGCTTTAGTTGCTGTTTTTATTTTCTCTTTATATTTAGGCATTAAAGCAGCGTTAAATTATGAAAAAAAGTCTGATTATATCATCCGTCAAATCTCTTTAGTCTCTTTTTCTATGCCCTCATTTTACTTGGCATTGATATTTATAATATTATTTAGTGTGAATTTAAACCTTTTTCCTATTGCAGGACTCCACTCCATAGAAGAAAAAACAGGTATTGCTAATTACATTGACATGGCTTGGCACTTAATTCTCCCTGTAAGTGTTATGATATTTGTAGGACTTGGAAGTATGATTATTTATATTCGCTCTTTGACTTTGGAGATTTTAAAGAGTGACTACTACTATTTTGCACTCTCACGCGGCTTAAGTAAAAAAAAACTGCTTCGTTACTATATCTTGCCTAATCTTTTTCCTCCAATTGTTACACTTTTAGGTTTATCACTTCCCGGACTTATAGGCGGCAGTGTGATTTTGGAGTCTATTTTTGGAATTGAAGGAATGGGACAGTTGTTTTTTATGAGTGCTCTTAGTCGTGATTACCCGGTTATTATGGGTACTTTGATGATAACAGCATTTTTAACACTGCTAGGAAATATGTTTGCGGATTTGATTTTAATGAAGTTGAACCCTTATATGAAAAGGGGTTAAAAGCTTTGGCATGTGGAATTTCCACATGCCAAGAAGTATAAATTAGTTAAATAAAGCCTCTAGTGCATCAACACTATCTCTTGATTCTTCTATTTCACCAGTTTCTGCATTAGTTGTACTGTCATTTTCAACAAG
Organism: Helicobacteraceae bacterium; assembly: GCA_024635885.1. GTDB lineage: Bacteria > Campylobacterota > Campylobacteria > Campylobacterales > Sulfurimonadaceae > Sulfurimonas. The sequence continues at coordinate 922 of JAGXIA010000109.1, forward strand.
TTCAATATTTAAACCCGTAAGCATAGAAGCTAGGCGGATGTTAATTCCGCTTTTACCAATAGCCTTTGATTTTTGATCAGCCGGCAGAGTAATAATTGCTTTTTCATTTTCACCTGCTTCATTTTTAACAATCTCTACATGTGAAATTATAGCCGGACTCATAGCGCGAGATACAAAAAGTTCAGGAATAGAAGTATATTCAATACAGTCGATATTTTCGCCGATCAACTCTTCAGAAACGGCGTTAATACGAACACCTTTTACCCCAACAGTTGCTCCAACAGCATCAACTTGCGGATGAGTACTTATAAGTGCTATTTTAGCTCTTTCACCTGGAATACGGGCAGATTTTTCTACAATAACAGTTCCATCAGAAATCTCAGGAACTTCCAGTGCTAAAAGTTCTTCTAAAAATTTTGGACTTGTACGAGACAATTCAATTTGAATCCCATTTTCTTTATCCATATTTACACGTCTTACAACAGCTTTTATATGGTCACCAACATTATAGAACTCACCCTTAATACGACTTTTCATAGGTAATACAGCACGAATTTCATCTACTTCTATATAAGTAGCGTTTTGTTCGTCAACTCTAGTTACACGGCCGGAGACCAATGTGCCTATTTTTGACTTATATTTATTAAATATTTCATCTTCAACCAATCTTTGAATATGGTATTCTATTTCACGATGAAGTGCTGAAGCAGCAGTTCTGCCATAGTCTTCTAGTTTGTGTTCTATTTGAAGCTGATCTTCAAGTTCTACTTGATCATCATACTCTCTAGCATCACTGATTGATATGAAAGCAGGTGCTACATTTTCATCTTGAAGTTTTTCATCATCATCGGCAACAACCGTAATTGTCTGGACAATATTCATCTTTTTTGTAGCTTCGTCAATTGTTGCTTCATAAGCAAATTTATTATCGATTACTCTCTTGGCAGTTTGTACAAAAGCTGTTTTAAGAGCTTCTTTTACTTGCTCAGGCTTGAGACCTTTTTCGTGTGCTATAGCATCAACAATATCTAGAATTTTTTCCATAATTATTCCTATTAAATAGTCGTTTCATAAAAAATAAATGTTTGTAATTGGGGGATTTCTTATGAGTAATAGTATTATATACAAAATCTACTAAAAATATCTTTAATACGATTTTTAGTAGATTTTGTATATAATGCAAGACTTTTATAATAAAAAATAAGGATGTGTAATGGATTTAAAATTTGCAAGAACAGATATAACTGCAAAACCAAAAAAAGTTGAGTTAGATAAAATAGAGGCAACCGTAGAGAAAGAAGACAGTGTGATTTTTTACTTTGACAGAGACAATTCACATAAAGACTTATTGGAACTTCAGGATCACTTTGAAGCAAAAGGCAAAAGTTTTTACATGAGTGAAGTTAAATACGGACTCTCAGATAACGAGTATATGTACCAAGTACACATCATAAGATAGAACATAAATGAGTAAAAAGTTATTTGTTGAAACATTGGGCTGTGCAATGAATTCTCGTGACAGTGAGCATATGATTGCTGAGCTGCGTGAGAAAGAAAATTATGAAGTAATTGATGATTTTACAGAGGCTGATCTTATTTTAATAAATACATGCTCAGTTAGAGAGAGACCAGTTCATAAGCTTTTTTCTGAACTAGGCGGCTTTAACAAGAAGAAAAAACCAGGTGCAAAAATAGGTGTTTGCGGCTGTACTGCTTCTCATCTTGGAGAAGAAATACTTAAACGTGCACCCTATGTGAGTTTTGTTTTAGGTGCACGGAATGTTTCTAAAATAACAGAGGTTCTTCATAAAGACAAAGCTGTAGAAATAGACATAAACTACGATGAGAGTGAATTTGCTTTTAAAGATTTTCGCTCATCACCATTCAAAGGTTTTATAAATATTTCTATCGGGTGTGACAAGGCTTGTACCTTTTGTATAGTTCCTAAAACAAGAGGCGATGAAGTCTCTATTCCTGACTCATTAATCATACGAGAGGCTAAGCGTTTAGTTGATTCTGGAGCTAAAGAGATATTTCTTTTAGGTCAAAATGTAAATAATTATGGGCGTAGATTTTCAGGCGAACATGAAAAAGTTAATTTTACAGAGCTTTTAAGAAGACTGAGTAAAATTGAAAAATTGCAGAGAATTCGCTTTACTTCACCGCACCCTTTTCACATGGACGATGAATTTATACAAGAGTTTTCAACTAACCCAAAAATATGCAAATCTATGCATATGCCACTGCAAAGTGGTTCTAACAAAGTCCTTAAAGACATGAAAAGAGGCTACACGAAAGAGTGGTTTATAAATCGTGTGCAAATGCTAAAAAGTATGTGTCCTGAAGCTACCATCAGTACTGATATTATTGTTGGTTTTCCAGGGGAGAGTGATGAAGATTTTCAAGACTCAATAGATGTTATGAGACAAGTAGAATTTGATCAAATTTTTTCATTTAAATATTCTCCTCGTCCCGAGACTGAAGCTGAACATTTTACAAATGTTGTAGATGAAGAGGTCGCTTCACAAAGACTAAATGAATTACAAAAACTTAATAATGAAATAATAGACAAAAAACACTCTGGGCTTATAGGCACTACATATGAAGTATATTTTGAAACTCTTAACAGAGATAACTTTGTAGCTGGAAGAAGTAACAATAACAGAGTTATTAGAGTTGACGGTTCAGAAGAGTTGCTTGGACAATTTAGAAATGTTAAAATAATCGATATTGGCAGAACTATTTTAACAGGCGAGATTGTTGCTTAAAAAAATCTCTCGTGCTTTGGCACTAATTATCGTTCCTTTTGTTGGTTCTTTGATAATTAGGTTTATAGCACTCACTAACAAAAAAAAGTTTCACACAATAGCTGAAATAGGAGATGAACCTACCATCTTTGCTTGCTGGCATGGTGAACTTTTAATGCTCCCTTATCTTTACTTTTACTATAGAAAAACTCCACATGCCAAAGTTTTGATCTCTAGCCATTTTGATGGCAACCTTATATCAAAAACAATAAAATATTTTGGATTAGACACTATAGCTGGCTCTTCAAACAGAAATGCCGCGAAAGTTTTGATTCAAGGGATTAAAGCACTGAGAGATGGTTATGACATAGGCATAACTCCTGATGGCCCTAAAGGACCTAGGCATGAAGTTGCTGATGGTATAATAGTGATGGCTCAAAAAGCTAAAGCTAAAATAGTTTTAGTTAATATAGTTCCATCAAGATACTGGGAATTTAACTCTTGGGATAAATTCAGAGTGCCTAAGCCGTTTGGTACTTTAAATTACTATTCATCAGGTATGCTTGATGTAAGTGAGATGAATTTTGAAGAAGCAAAAGCCTTAATAAAAAAGGAGTTTTTAAAGCATGAGTACTAAAATACTTTTACCAAGTTTAGCTGTTTTACTTATTTTAGTTATGGGTGGATATTTTCTGTCAAATCCATCTTATGAAAAGTCAGTTAAAGCAAAATATTATTATGAGATTGGTGATTATAAAGAGGCTCTTGCTTTATCTAAAGAGGCCTTTTCTTTAGATGTCTATAATAGAATGGCATCAACAATTATGGCTCAGTCTATAACATCGATGAAATATACTGCTTATATTGATGACGCTAAAAAGTATATGAAACAAATAAATGAAATTGCCGCTAAAGATAGCATTTCTAATGCTGATAGAGCAAAAATAAGATTGATATGTGAGATTATGATCAGCGCATACATAAAACTTGCTCCTAGCGTTGTGACTGAAAAAAGTTTAGTCAATGATGCATCAAATTATTATCTCGGTTTTGAGAAACTTCTTGAAAAAGTCAATAAATAACTATAGACAAGAATTTCTTGAATCTCTTGAAAATCTTAGAGGCTACTCTGAATTAACAATTAAAAGTTATGATGAAGTACTCAAAGAAGCATTTATCTACGTAGAAATCATTCAGCAAAATACTCACTATATCTTTAATATTATGCCTTATCGGATAAAAATCGCACATCTAAATGCTAAAACAATTTCAAAGAAACTCAGTGCTATACGTTCTTTTGTCTCATACTTAAATGAACAAAACATAAAAGTTGTACTGAAGTCAGATGAGAGTGTGAAAGTTGCTAAAACACTCCCCAAACCAATTCAACATAAACATATAGTAGAAGCCTTGGAGCATGCCAATTTAGAAGAGCGTTTAGTGGTTGTGATGTTATATACTTTAGGTCTTAGAATATCCGAACTTACTTCGCTAAAATTAGTAGATATTTCTACTGGCTGGATTAGAGTTTTAGGTAAAGGGAACAAACAAAGAGATATTCCACTTATAAGTTCAACAAAACTATTATTAGATGAATATCTCGCTGTAAATTATCCGAAAATATTTCTTTTTGAGAAAAATAGAGAAAAATTAAGCGAAAATAGTCTAAGATATAGCGTTACTAAAGTGTTTAAGAGAGTGGCTCTAAAAGTTACTCCTCATCAACTTCGTCATTCATATGCAACGGTCTTGTTAAATAACAATGCACCAATTGCTGATGTAAGCGAGTTACTTGGTCACTCGTCGATGGCAACGACACAAATATATACTAAATTAGGAAGTGCATTGAAACAACAAAACTATAACAAAGCACATCCCCTTTGTGGTTGGGATAAATAGTGTTAAGTAAGCTTTTTGAAGGTTTATATCTTAAAATATTTGTTAATATTATTATTTACCGTTCAAAAAGCGTTGTATATGTAGAAGTGTGCAATAAAGATAAAGTTTTAGAGAGCATTGAAGAAAGTTTTGATTCTGCAAGCTTAAATGCTAAAATGTACAAGTTTATTAAATCTTACAAAGATGAGTCTCCCTTCCATTATATTTCCATATTAGATACATCTGTTTCACAAGGCGCTGCTCCAACATGCAAAAGCAAAGAAACTTCTCTATTCTTTGATTCTGGTACTTCCAAACAACTGTGTTATGCAGATAGATGGACCTATTATACATCTAACCCAGATTTGCATCTATTACAAAAAGAGTATGGCTCTCTGGGTCTTGATTTTGTTTTTTCACCATTTGTGATTTTGGCCAAATTTTTTAAAGATAAGATAAATACACATATGTCGATGTACATTCTAATTGAAGACAGTTTCCTCTCATTAACAGTTTTTGATCATTCTGAATTATTATTTGCAGAGCATCTTGATATGGATCCTAATAAAGATTCAGATGATCTTTTAATGGATGATGGCTCAATGCAAAATTTAGAATTTGAGCTAGAATCAAGTGTGAATTTAGATGATATTGACGTAGAAGATGATATTGGTGAATTAGATGATTTTGGCGATATTGAAGATTTAGATGACTTTGAAGATATAGATGAATTTTCTGAAATTAAAGAAGAGGAAGAAGACTTTATAGAAGAAGAGGATGAAGAGTACCAAACAAAGGATTCCGAAGGTTTCAATGAAGACTACAAAAGATTTTTATTGATAAAAAATTCTTTGAATCATTTTTATAAAGATGATAAATATAAAAGCCAGTTTGTAGAGTCAGTATACATAGCAGACGGAGTTGGAATTAGTAGTGATCTAAAAAGATACCTTGAAGAAGAGATGTTTTTAAGTGTTTTTGTACGCCGTATAGACTTGTCTGTTGAAGTCTGTGAATTAGCAAAGGCAGAATTAAAATGAAATATAGCTATATAAGTGTTAGAAAGAAGAGTATAATAACAGCTGAACTACAACTGCTTTTTATATTTTTTGGCATTACACTTTTTATGTTGTTTTTGACCTATACATTTTTACTTTTTAAAGATTATCGCTTTTCACAAGAAAGAGCGGATATTGCTCAAGAACGGGTTGATTTAAATGTTTCCTTATCTTCTATGAAGTCAAAAATCACATTTATAGAAGAAGAGCTTGTTCTTGCTGAGAGAGTTTACACTCAAAATACAGTCTTAAAAGATTCAATTGCAAATTTATTTGATTTAGTGCCTCAAAGAATTACTCTCTCAGAAGCTTCTTTATTGAAAAATGGACTTATTCTTTATGGTATAACTCCAAGTAAAGATGTTTATAATTTCATGCTTCAAGCACCTCTGCGCTCAATATTTCATAAAAACTACAGTAGCTTTTATCCTGATAAAAATGGATGGCTCAGGTTTGTATCTACAAACTATATTGAAGAGAGTGGTCTGCAAACAAATAGCCTACAAACAGATGAGTTGCAAGCCCAAGAGACAAATGAGGGATTAGAATAATGAAGATGAATATCAGTCGTCAAAATTTATACCTTTTAGTGCTATCTACATTTTTGCTGATTTTTGTCCTAATATTCTCATTTTCAGTATTGATACCTAAAGGTAAAGAGTATCGGGAGCAAAAAGCAGAGCTAAATAAAGACAATTTAGAACTTAGAAAATATCAGGAATTCAATGAAGAAACACTGGAAATTTTGAAAAAACTTCAGCGTGATAAGGGGCATATTCTTACAGCTTTTGACAATACTTTTAATCCCCAAAGATTCGTAAAAGAGCATCAAAATTATTTTAATACGCTCTCTCTTTCTAAAATAGAAAAGTCCAAAGATGATGAAGGGGAGTTTTCAGTATATGAAGTTGAAACAACCTCACAAATTAATTCTCCAAAAAGTTTTTATGATTTTTTAGATGCTGTAAATAAAAGTAACTGGATTATCGGCATAAACTTTCCAATAAACTTTAAAAGAGAAGAACAAATGATCCGTTCGAGTTTTACTATGAAAGTTTATCGCGTCAAAAAAGATTCAAACACTAGCCAGTAACTCTTTTACTTTTAAAAAAGCTTCTTCATTTTCGTATAAATAAGGTCTTAGTTTTGGATCAATCTTTAAAATCCTACACTCTTCTTTAAACTCTTTTGGCATGCGCCCTGAGCCATTGTGAGGAAGTACTCTTGGGGTGTGGAAATTTTCTTGCGAGTAGGGTACTATAAACACAAAATCTTTTTCCTGATTAACTAAAAATTTTCTGCCAACTATAGTAATCTTTTCTTTTTTTAGCATTTCTCTTTCACTTGCGCTAAGCATATATGATTTTGATTTTAAATATTTATCAATAACGAAAATATCAGCTCTTTTACTTTGCAGTTTTTTAAAATATGCAAAATCTTTAATATTTTTTATTTCCACTTCCTGTATCAGGGCTGCTCTGTCTTCATCCAAATAATCAAAACTTTTTTTAATACCATCTAGGTATTTGTCTAAAAGCGGAGAAGCATAGCTGTGGCGAAAAGAGTTTCGTTTTATATCTTCATCTAAGTTACTTTCATCTTCGAAATACTTAATATTGTTTGCATGCAAATATGCAAAGAGTTCTTTTTTGTCCAACTTAAGCAGGGGGCGAACAAGGGTATAAGAATTTCTATGTTGAACTTTTTGCATACCCGCAATCTCGGCACAGCCTGCACCTTTGCAAAATTGCATTAACATCCATTCTAACCTGTCTCCAAGATGATGAGCAGTAATTAAGTTTTCATAAGCATAGGTTTTGATGAGTTCTTCAAAAAAGTCGTATCTGATCTCTCTGGCTTTAGCTTCAAAATTTTTATCTATTTTTGGGGCATTGAGAGAATGAATTTTAAGATTATGAATAGAGGCTAATTCTTGGGCGTATTCGAGTTCTTTTTGACTTTGTTTTCTGACATTATAATTTACAATCGCAATGTCAAATTTAATGTTATTTTTGAGGAGTAAAAAGAAGAGGGCAGTTGAATCTACCCCAGCCGAAAAGGCTAAAAGGTTTTTTTTATTTTTTAGAATATCTAGAAATGAATCTTCAAGCATTGTCTACTGTTGCAGTTAAAATATTGCCGAGCAGGTCGGTGACTTTTGCCTTATAAATAACACCAAAATCTAATTCATTATCTTTTGTTTTGTCATTTACATAAATCTCACCGTCAATCTCAGGAGCCCACATAAGTTTTTTCGCACTTAAAAGGTACTCATGTTCATCACTCTCGCCATCGATTACAAGGTCAATCTCTTTACCTACTTCTTTAAGTAAAGATGTCTTGGTACACTCAGAAGCGATGTCACCTAGTATTTGTGCTCTGCTAGCGATAACTTCAGCAGATATTTTATCACTCATATCATAAGCTGCAGTTGTCTCTTCATCAGAATATGCAAATACATTTATTCTGTCAAATCCAAAACTCGACGCAAATTCACACATCTCTTCAAACATCTCCTCAGTCTCATTCGGATGACCAACTATAAAACTAGTACGGACAAAAGAGTTAGGCAAAGAACGCATAAAGTTCAGCTGCTCTAGAGTTTTATCTTTACCGAAACCTCTTTTCATCATACGAAGCATATCATCGTTAATATGCTGAATCGGCATATCAAAATAGTTGTGAAAAATTTCACTTTTTGCTATGTTTTTCAGAAGCTGCATACTAGTAGTAGAAGGGTAAAGATAAAGAATCCTTGAACTTTTCACACCTTCAATAAGTTCAATTCTTTGAATAAGAAGACTTAAACCGTCTTTAATATTTTGGTCACGAAGGTATGAACTGCTGTCTTGTGAAACAAAAGAAAAATCATAATAACCTTTAGCCACCAAACCTTCAACTTCTTTAACGATTGAGTCTAAGTTACGAGAGTTTAGTTTACCTTTAAAAGAGGGAATAGCACAAAAGCTACATGTTTGGTTACAACCCTCCGAGAGTTTGATGTAAGCATGATAAGTAGAACCCGTAACAATTCTCTCGGCTCCGTCTATTAAAAAAACTTTATCAGAGAATCTGCTCTTTTTTTCACTTAAAAGTTCATCGATTCTGTCATAGTCACCAACACCTGTAAATATATCAACTTCTGGCATGTCAGACATTAGATCTTCTTTGTATCTTTCACTGAGACAACCGGCCATAACTAAAACTGAATCTTCTTTTCTCACGTCGTGTAAATTAAGTACTGTATTAACAGACTCTGCTTTTGCAGCATCTATAAATCCACATGTGTTTACTATGATTACATCTGCTTCATCTGAATTGTCAGTTAGTTCGAAGTTTTGGAGTTTCCCCATCATTACTTCTGTATCTACAAGGTTTTTTGTACAGCCGAGAGAGACTATGTGTAGTTTATTGCTCATGTTGCTACTTTTATATTAAATTATTTTCGTATTATATCGTATAATGTGAGCATGAAAATATATGATGTGATTATTCTTGGTGCAGGTGCGAGTGGGCTGATGTGTGCTGTTCAGTTAGATAAGAGATACAAAGTTGGAATTGTTGATGTAAATGCTAAAGTTGCTTGTAAATTAAAAATTTCAGGTGGAGGAAAATGCAACATTACAAATGTTAGTGTTAGTACAGATAATTTTGATGGTGATTCAGAGTTTATTTCTCACTCCCTTAACACTTTTTCTAAAGAGGATTTACTTGACTTTTTACAAAACAACGGAGTGAAACCGATTATTCGCAAAAATCGTTATTACTTTTGTAAAGAGAGTTCTGGTGAGATTATAGATGTACTTAAGCGAAGCTCTCGGCATGTGGAAATGCTTTTAAATACAGAGATTATAGAAGTTGAAAAAAACAAGGATATCTTTGAGATTAAAACCTCACAAGGGACTTTGAAATCTAAAAAGCTTGTATTGGCAACTGGCGGTAAAAGTTATAAAACTTTAGGTGCAAGTGAAATTGGGCTTAGTATTGCGAAAAGTTTTGGCTTAAAAGTAAAAGAGTTTACACCAGCCCTTGTCGGCATGACACTCCAA